>JADLEZ010000324.1 GCA_020845855.1 Burkholderiales bacterium | reverse complement strand
TTGCAAAGATCGGTCCAGGTTCACAATGGGGGCTCAGCCGGGGCAACAGAATCTGTCGATCCTGCACAACTGTGTTTCCGGGCCGGCACCGATGGCGCCTGCCGCCGGATTGCCCCGGCCTACCAGCCGGTGTAGGCGACGGAAAATCCGAACACGTTTGCGTCGTACCGCGGGCTTTGGTGTCCCGTCAGCAGCACGTTGTTCGACGAAGTCGCGGCCGCGTTGTCGTACGCCCAGTCATTCGTCTTCAGGTTCTGGTACCAGTAGTTGAACCGGAACAGGAGGTTCTTGGAATACTGGTACTTCGCGAATAGCTGCAGCGAATTCTGGCGCGTCGTGGTGTCCGGGACGGATACGGGCGCGGGCAGACCCAGCGCGGGGGTGGCCGAAACCGACGCAACCGACGGGCTGTAGACCCCCTTGCCGTCGCTGAAGATGTACAGCATGCCCACGTCGTATTTCTTGTCCGCCGGCTTGAAATTGAGTCCGAGGCCGAAGGTGTTGTCGGAGTAATCGAGGCCCACGGCCCAGTCGCGGTTCGCGTTCTGCGGTGCGTTCGCGCCGCCCCACGACCGGCTCGCCTGGTCGGTCTTGTATTGCTGATAGGTGTAGAACGCGAACAGATTCCAACCCTCGGCGGGCATCCAGGTGCCGTCGAGCGTGAAGGATCCGCCGTCGGCTTTCGTGCGCCCGAGGCAATCGGCCGGGAACGGGACGTTGGGGTATGCCGGAAGGGTATTGACCTGGTCGTTCGGGCCGCCGCAGTCGGGCCCCTTGTAATCCACTTCGTAGTAGTCGGCGCGCAGCCCCAGCGAAACCTGCTCCAGCGGGTTGATGGTCGCGGTCGCGCCGATCAGGTTCTTGTTGTAGTCGGCCATGAAGAACTGACGCAGGGTGGTCACGTTATCGACCGGGCTGGCCGCCACGGTCCCGGGCGTGTAGCTCGCCGCATACGGCCGGGTGACGCTGAAGTCGCTGCCGCGCCGCTGGTCGTACACGTAGCGCAGCGCCCCCGTCCAGGTCTCCGACATCACGCGGCGCAGCTCGATCCCGAAAAGGTTGTTCGTGGTGTCGCTGCGCAGCTCGTCGGCCGCCTCTTCGTAGTTCACCTTCGAGTACTGGTACCAGCCGCGAAGCAGCGTGCGCTGCGTGATCTTGTAGTCGCCGTCGACCTTGAACTTGTTCTCTTCGGTGCCGGGCGGCAGGTTGCGCCGGATCGCCGCGTTGTTCGCGCCGGCGGCGACCTGCGCCGCCGTGGGCTGCGCGGCGACGTCGCCGCCGACATAGGCATACACGTCCGAGGGCGTATCGTTATCGTGCTTCCGGTACTGGTAGTTCAGCCTGAGCGACAGCGGCGTGACTGGACGCGTCAGGAGCGAGAGGTCGAACAGCGTGTTCTTGATCTCCCCGTCGAGCGAGCCGCGCGGCAGCGGCACCGGCGTGGCGATATTCGCCGTTCCAGTCACTGCGGGCGTGTTGATGGTGTACGGCAGAAACGAGTCGTTCTGCTTCATGATGCTGTAGGCGAGCGTGCTCGTGAGTCTCGTGCTGGGCGTAAAGTTCCAGGCGCCCGTCGCCTGCAGCTGGTGAAAGTCGTTGTCGGGCATCAGCCCGAGCTGTCCGAAGCCGGTCGGAAACGCGGTCCCTGCGAGCCAGCCGGCGGGGCCGGTGCCAAAGGGGTTCCGCCAAGTGAGCGAGGCAGCGTCGTTGGAGTATTTCGAGTACCAGTACGAGAGATTCAACTGCCCCTGCCGGCCGGTCCAGCTCGCCGTCACCTCGACCTGCTGGGTCTCGTCGTTGAGTTCGTAGGGGAGGCTCGCCGCCCGCGGGTTGCCGCCGTTGCTGCCCATCACCGACCCGATCAACTTGGTGCCTTCCCGGTTGTCCTGCCGGTAATTGACCGAGATTTTCCATTCGCGCCCAAGGTAGAAGCCGCCGCCCAGCCCGAGAACGTCGCGGTTCTGCTCGATCTCGAAGGTCTGCAGGAAGGGATTGATTGCCGCGGCGTTGGCTGGCGGCTGCGCGTTTCCCGCCGTGATACCGGTGAAACCGGCCGGCAGCAGGAGCCGGTTGCCGCCGAGCCCGGTGTGGATGAACTTGGTGTCGTCGAACTGGTAACGGGTGAGCTGGTCGAAGCCGATGTTCAGCCAGTACAGGCCTTGCTGCCCTCCTTCGGCGCCGAGCTGGCGCGACGGCAGGCCCAGGTTGTAGCCCCAGGCGTTGATATAGCCGAGCCCGTCGGCGCCAAACCGCTTGCGCACGTTGGCGTTGCCGATTACGAACCCGCCTTCTTGGTACAGGCCGGAGTACTCGCCGAACGCGAACGAGTCCGAGCTGTTGTAGCCGCCGCCGAGCTCGACATAGTCCGAGTCGTACCGGGTCATGTCGGCGCCGCGGGTCAGCGGGACCTGGAGCATCGGCTCGGCGAGGAGCGCGGCCGGCGCCCCGAGCGCCAGCGCCACCGCGATAGCGAGCGGCTTCTGGGCGAGCGCAATCGCCCCTCGATCGATCTTCCTCATGGTCATTTCCCTCTATCCAGAGTCCCTAAAGGCTCAGCGCGTGAACCTGGCGCCGGACGGATGGTTGCTGCCATGCACCTTGGAGTGGCAGTTGGCGCACTGCTGCCCGAGCATCTTGTCGGCCGCGAGGTTTGGCGGCAGGTTGGAGCCGCTATAGAGGGTGCTCGGGTGCTGCGTGGCGATATGGCACTGCTGGCAGAGGAACGGCCCGCGCACTTTCAGCATTGCCGGGTTGTTCGCGCCGTGCGGATTGTGGCACTCCGCGCAGTTCTCGCGCACCGGCGGGTGCTCCCACAGGAACGGCCCGCGCTTGTCCGCGTGGCACGTGTAGCAGGTTTCGTTGACCGTGTTGCGGATCAGGTTCGGCTCGGTCGCGGAGCCGTGCGGCGCATGGCAGGACGAGCAGGTCATCCAGCCGGTTCGCAACGGATGCGTCGAGAAGCGGAAGATGTCAGCACGCTTGTCCTGGTGACAGGTGAAACAGACGCCCGCCTGCGTCGCCTTCACCAAGACCTGGTCGCGCGCGGCGTGGACGGAGTGGCAACTCGCACAGGCGAGTTGCGATCGGGAGTGGCCGCTACCCTGCCAGTGCACGCGGCTCCCGCCCCGGTGGCAGATCAGGCAGGCGCCGTTTTGCGCTTCGGCCGGCGTAGTCTCGTTGTTGCGCGCGAAGATCCGGTCCGGCTTGGGCCGCTCCTTCGCTCCCGCCGGCTTGTTAATGTGATTCTCGCTCTCGCCGTGGCAGGTCGTGCAGGTCGGCGTGCGCCGGTCGGCGTTCACGCCGTGCCGCGTCTTGCCGATGGACAGCAAGCGGGGGTCGTCCTCCTCGTTGTGGCAGCGCGTGCACTTCGCGTCCCCGCGCAGGACGAGGTCCGGGGGCGGCTTCCTGGCTTCCGCGGGCTGCGGCGCCTGGGCGGTCGCAGGCCCCGCGCCGAGCATCAGAGCAACGACGGCCAGACTGGCCAGCATGCGCGTCACCTGCTTCATGTGGCGATCTCCCTGCAGAATGCGGAAGCGGCTTTGCAGCTCCAACGTAAGCGGCCCGGCGCTCACATCTTCTTCTCGACTTTCAGTTCCCGCGGCCCCGGCCCGCCCTCCGGCTCCTTGTGCGCGATGCCGAAATGGCAATCGATGCACGTCAGGCCTTCGGCCTTGCCCTTCTCATGCCGGGCCTTGGACCTCTCCGACTGGGCCTCCGGGTCCATGGAGTCGTACTTGTGGCAGTTACGGCACTCGAGCGAGTCAGTCTCCTTCATCCGCGTCCAGACGCGGCGCGCGAGCTCGTAGCGGTGCTGCTCGAATTTCTCCTTGGTGTCGATCACGCCCGTGAGGTGGCCCCAGAGCTCGAACGTCGCCTGCGCCTTGCGCAGGAGCATCGGTCCCGGCTCGCGCGGAACATGGCAGTCGGAGCAAGTCGCGCGTACGCCCGTGCGGTTCCTGTCGTGGATCGTGCCCTTGTACTCCGCGTACACGTTCTCGCGCATCTCGTGGCAGCCGATGCAGAAGCTCTCGGTGTTGGTCCACGCGAGCGCGCCCGCGCCCGCGACCATGAAGGCGCCGCCGACGAGGAGCGTCACCAGCATGATCCCCAGCCCCAGCGTAATGCGCGAGCAGGTCTTACACCGGCGGCCGAGCGCTTCCCACGCCTTCTTGAACACCCTCCCTCTCCCGGGGGCCTGCGCCCGTCAGCGCGTCAGGATCCACTTCACCACGTTGCGCACGTCCGCCTCGTTCTTGGTCTTGAGCGAGTCGTGCTCCTCTTCCTTGCCGTCCACCTTGACCTTCGGATTTGTCGTCAGGTGGGTGAATAGCGCTTTCTCGGCGTCGGGCTTCGGCTTGAACTTGGCCGCGATCTCCTTGTAGGGCGGGGCCTCCTTCTTCTGGCTGACCGAGTGGCACTTGAAACAGCCGCTCTTCTTCATCAGCGCCTCCGCGGCGGGGGCGTCGAGGTCTTGCGCATGCACGCCGCCGCTCATCGCAAGGGCGAGCAGCGCGAGCGGGAGCGCGAGCTTGATGGTCATCGAAGGACTCCAGGAAACTGCTGCGAGAGGCCTGGGCGTGAAGCCGCGCAAACGCGCGTTTCGCGGCGATCGATCGCAATCCGGGCGCAGCGATACCAAAGATCGCGAGGCTGCATAGGTCTAGCCACTTCGCCCCCTTGCCGATTCGTGCTTGAATGTTGTAGCCGAACTCCCGCTCACAATCTTTGATCGTCATCAAGGCTTGATGCCGAGCGACGCCTGGATCATCAAGCATGTCCCAGGCGGAAACACTGTTGTTCCGGGATCGCAGGTTTTGTTTCCAAGGTGCGTCCTCATCATCAGCGAGCCCGGGCAAGTACCGCTCGACGCGACGCTTCGAGTTTTCGCTTGAGCAAGGAGATCCCCCATGACCAGCGGGTACGTATTCGGCAAGCCGGTTTCGATGCGCTTCGACCAGGCGCTCGAGCGGGTAACGGCGGAGCTCGCGAAAGAGGGCTTCGGAGTGCTCACCGAAATCGACGTCGCCGCGACGCTGAAGCAGAAGCTCGGCAAGGACCTGCCGCCCTATCGGATCCTCGGCGCGTGCAATCCGCAGTTTGCGCACCGTGCGCTCGAGGCCGAACCGCAGATCGGGGCGCTTCTGCCATGCAACGTCGTCGTGCGGGAGGCGTCGTCCGGCGAGACCGTTGTCGAGATCATGGATCCGCGAGCAGTGCTGCAGCTCGTCGACCGGGCGGAGATCGCGGCGATCGCTACCGAGGTCCGCAACCGGCTCGAGCGGGTGCTCGCCGCGCTGTGACGCGATCGTTCCAATCATCCAAACCGAGGACTGAATCATGTGGAGTGGGCACGAATGGGGTTGGGGCTGGATCGGCCTGGGCATGCTTCAAATGGGCCTGTTCTGGATCCTCGTGATCCTGGGCATCGTCGTTCTCGTCAAGTGGCTCGCAGCCGGCAACCCTGGGCGCCCCGAGCAGCGCGCCTTGGACATCCTGAAAGAGCGCTACGCCAAGAGCGAGCTGACGCGAGAACAGTTCGAGCAGCTGAAACGCGACCTGAAGGGTTAGCAGGAAGGATGGGGGTTTGTTTCTCCGGTCGCGCCCTCACCATGAAGATCGTCGAAGGCAGTGATGCAGATTTTGGTCTGTAGGAGAGTCCATGCCCGAAGAATCCAACACCTTCACCATCCATCTCGAGCAGGAGCGCGACTACGAGTTTCGCGTGAAGTTCGACTGGCCGGATGTCGCCGACTTGCGGGTGGACGAGCCGCCGCCGCTCGGCTCGAGCCGCGGGCCGAACGCCGCGCGGCTCGTCGCGGCCGCGGTCGCGAACTGCCTGTCGGCGAGCCTCTTCTTCTGCCTGCGCGACAAGTTCAAGCAGCGCCCCGGACCCTTGCGCGCCGAGGTCACCGGCCGCCTCGATCGAACCGACCGCGGCCGATTGCGGATCGGCGGCTTCGACGTGGCGATTCACCTGACCGATCGGGTGGACGGCCTCGCGCACCTCGACCGCTGCGCGCAGCAGTTCGAGGATTTCTGTGTCGTCACCGAGCGCATCCGGCGCGGCATTCCGGTTCGAGTGCGGGTGCTCGACGGGGACGGGCGCAAGATGCACGAGGCGGGCGCGGACCAGGAGCACGCGGTCGATGTGGCCGGCTGATCGCGGGTAGTGCCCGCATGCAAAGTCGAGTGAGGGACGTATGCGTCTGGACGAAATCATGAGTGTGCAGGTCGTCGCCGTCGGGCCCGAGGAGCGAGCCGGCGCAGCCTGGCTTACGATGCAGCGCGAGCGCATTCGGCATCTGATCGTCATGGACGGGGCTCGCCTCGTTGGCGTGCTCTCCGAGCGCGACCTCGGTGGGCGCGGCGGCGCCGACCTGCGCCGCGGCCGGGTGGTGCGCGAGCTGATGGCGCCACGGGTGGCAACCGCGAGCCCGGGCACGACGTTGCGACAGGCGGCGAACATGATGCGCGGAAGGCTCATCGGCTGCCTTCCCGTCCTGCAGGATGAGCGCGTGGTCGGCATCGTCACGGCAACCGACGTGCTGGAGGAACTCGGCCGCGGTTCGACGCGGCCTACAGTTCGGGCGAAGCGCCGCGACATGCGCCTGCCGCCGGCGAGCGCGCGTAAGGTGGCGACGCCTCCGGACGAGCAAGCCAAGAAGGCGCCAAGGCGCGCGAAGAATCCTGCGAAAAAAGCATTCCGGGGTGACGAGGAAGCGGCCGAGGTCCGCGCGCCCGCGCGCCCTACCGGGCGCGTCACGCCCGCGCTCGGACGTGACCGCATCCGGACCCCCGACAACAGCAAGCGGGCGCCGCTTGCGGATCGGATTGCCCGACCGGCAAAGCGCCTCGCCGGCAGCACTGCGGCAGCGCAGACGCCTGTCCACATACGCGGGACGGACGTCCCGGTCGACCGCGCGGATCGGGACTATCTGCGGCGCAAGCTCGGCAGGAAGCTTGGCAAGTTCGCGACCGCCATCGAGCGCGCGAGCGTGCGGATCGAGGACGCCAACGGCCCGCGCGGCGGCGTGGACAAGCGCTGCGAGATCAAGGTGGTGTTGAGCGGATTGCCGAGCGTGGTCGTCACGGAGCGGCACCAGTCGCTCCAGGCAGCCATGGACGGCGCAATCGACCGCATCACGCGCACCGTGCGGCGTGCGCTGGAACGCCGGAAAACGAGAGCCACGCGAGGACGAGGCGCCGCCGTGGCCGCCGCCGGCGGTTGAGGCGTGGCCTCGCGCGGATGCCGGTTGACCCGTTCCGACCCGCAGCGATCTCACGAAAGGAATCGAGCATGGATGCTTTGACCCAAGCGCAGATCGATGGTCTCGCCGCCGCGATGGCGGAGCGCAAGCGCCGGCTGAACGAGGAGATCCGCGAGGGTCTCGCTGGCATTGGCTATGAGCGCTATGCCGACGCACTGAGCGGAACAGCTGATGCCGGTGACGAATCCGTGGCTAATCTGTTGCGCGACGTCGCCCATGCGGAGGTGGAGCGCGATATCGGCGAACTGCGCGACATCGTCGCCGCCGAACGCCGGATCGCGGCGGGGAGCTATGGCATCTGCATCGATTGCGACACCCCGATCGACCCTAAGCGACTCGAAGCTTATCCCACTGCCAAGCGCTGCCGGCCCTGTCAGGAGATTCGCGAGAAGACGCGCAGCGCGGCACGCTCGCTGTGATCCCTACGGGTACCGCCGGCCGACGAAGACAAGGAACGCTTCCATGGATCTTTCGGAACTTCTAAAGGTGCAGCCCGCCGCTCTAGACAGTGCGCGGTTGCGGCGCGCGCAGCTCGCGCGGCGAACTTCCGGGATCTCGCCCGCGTCGCTGATGCTCGCCTACGCCGACTGGCTCGCGCATTTCGCGATCGCGCCGGACAAGCACGAGGCGCTCGCGCGCAAGGCCGTGCGCCAGGGGCAGCGCCTTGCGCAGTACGCGGCGCACGCCTGGTCCGGTGACTGCCCGCCGTGCATCGAGCCGCTCGTGCAGGACCGCCGCTTCGCCGACGCCGCTTGGCAGCGCTGGCCGTACAACGTACTCCATCAAGGGTTCCTGCTCTACCAGCAGTGGGTCCACGGCGTCACGACGGGTGTGCGCGGCGTGACCAAGCACCATGAGGACGTGGTCACTTTCGTCTCGCGGCAGCTCCTCGACACCGTGGCGCCGAGCAACTTTGCGGCGACCAATCCCGAGGTGCTCGCCAAGACGCTCGCGTCGGGCGGGACGAATCTCCTCTCCGGCTGGTTGAACTTCCTCTCCGACTGCGAGCGGCTCGCGGCGGGCCGGCCGCCAGCGGGTGCCGAGGCGTTCGTGGTCGGAGAGAACGTCGCGGTCACGCCGGGCAAGGTGGTCTTCCGCAACCGGCTCATCGAGCTCATCCAGTACGAGCCCAGCACACCTCGCGTGCATCCCGAGCCGGTCCTCGTCGTTCCGGCCTGGATCATGAAGTACTACATTCTCGATCTGTCGCCCCACAACTCGCTCGTGAAGTACCTCGTTGACCGCGGCCATACGGTCTTCGCGATCTCGTGGAAGAACCCGACACGCGAGGACCGGGACCTCGGGATGGACGACTACCTCCGGCTCGGGCTCATGGACGCGATCGACGCGGTGTCGGCGATCGTCCCGGGCGCTGCCCTGCACGCGGCCGGCTATTGCATCGGCGGGACCCTGCTCGCGATCGGCGCGGCGGCGATGGCGCGCGATGGCGATTCGCGCCTGAAGACGCTGACTTTGCTGACCGCCCAGACCGACTTCACCGAGCCGGGCGAGCTCGCGCTTTTCATCGACGAGAGCGAGGTGACCTATCTCGAGGACATGATGTGGGCACGCGGCTACCTCGACATGGGGCAGATGGCGGGCGCGTTCCAACTGCTGCGCTCGAACGACCTCGTGTGGTCGCGGATGGTGCGCGAGTACCTGATGGGCGAGCGCGCGCCGATGAGCGATCTCATGGCGTGGAACGCCGACGGGACGCGACTGCCCTATCGCATGCACTCGGAGTACCTGCGCGGCCTCTATCTGCGCAACGACCTCGCCGCGGGGCGGCTCGCGGTCGGCGGGCGCCCGGTGGCGCTCACCGACCTGCGCGTGCCGGTGTTCAGCGTGGGCACCGAGCGCGATCACGTCGCGCCGTGGCGCTCGGTCTACAAGCTCAATCTCCTCACCGACGTGGAGATCACGTTCGTGCTCGCGAGCGGCGGTCACAACACCGGCGTGGTGAGCGAGCCGGGACACCCCAAGGGCAGCTACCAGGTCGCCAAGCGGGCCTACGATGGCAAGTACGTCGATCCCGACACCTATTTCGCCACCGCGGCGCGCCGCGAAGGATCGTGGTGGATCGAGTGGCAGCGCTGGCTCGCCGTGCATTCGAGCGAGCCGGGCGCGTTGCCGGGCATGGGCGCGCCGAAACAGGGTTACGCACCGCTCGCCGCCGCGCCGGGAACCTACGTTCTGGAGCGCTGATTCGAGGCGAGTGGCGCGGCCATGCCGCAGCACGAAACGGTCTGGTGCAGATTCGCCTACTTATCGGCCGCCGCGACGACAGTTA
>JADLEZ010000323.1 GCA_020845855.1 Burkholderiales bacterium | reverse complement strand
ACGCACGAGGAGCTTAGGGGAGCGGCGACCTGCGCCAGACTTAGCGGCGCCACGCTCCGTGGTGCGCTTTGCCATGCGCCTTGGATCGAGCATCCTGGCCGTTGTCGCTACGCCATTGTCGGGTCGAGCCAGGACGGCCCCGCCGAGGCGGCCATGCCGGCGCGGGAGTCGCAGTAAGGCTTGCTTGGCGTGGCGTCCGGCGCAGGGGCACCGGGACGTGCGCATCGCTAACGCCGGCGCGCTCGGTTCTACGCGTCGCAATGGCCACCGCTTATCGCCGGGCGCCACGGAGCTTGCCCGCGCTCAAGCGAGATTCCGCATTGCAGGGTGAGGCGATCGGACCGCCCGCCGCCCTTCGCCGTTGAGCACCGCACAGACTCGAATCGAACGGGTAGGCGGCCAGCACGGACTTGCAAAGTCGACTTCGTGCGAGATGCTGGTGATGCGAGTCTCTCTCGCATTACACAGGAGCATCCGCATGGCGAACGCCGTGGTAACGATCAACGGAGCGCAGCCGGCGCCGCCCACGCTGCTGGGCCAGGGACCGGTGCGCATCCCCGCCGGCGGCAAGATTCGGGCGGGCATCAAGGTGCTCACCAGGAAGGCGGCCGAGCATCCGAAGGCGAAGGAGATCTACGAGCGCGGCGTGGCGGCGGACCGCCCGTTCGAGGACATCGAACGCGAGATCAGCGAGGCGGTGCCCGAGCTCAGGACGCCGCTGGTCCCGAAGAACGTGCCGTGGTTCACGGTGCGGCCGGGCGATTTCGCGAACCCGGAGATCGCGAAGGAGATCCTCGCGACCTTCGGCGAGGATCGCGGCGATGGTATGAGGCGCCTCTACCGCTTTCCGGTGGTGTTCCCGGCCGACCTGTGGCAGGCGGTGATGCCGCACGAACTCGTCGCCTGGGGGGCGAACGAGAGGAAGTTCTGGAGCGAGTACACGCCCGACGGCCGGGTGCGCTACTGCAAGTGCTACGCGCCGGTGCCGATGGACGGTACGGGCAAGCGCGCGATCCGCGTTTTCGGCGGGCGCAAGACGACACTGCGCCAGGAGAACGGAGGCCTATGCGATCCGGAGCTCTGCCGGGAGTACCAGACCCGCCAGTGCAACCTGTCGGGCCGCTTCATCTTCTTCATTCCCGGCATCAAGTCGATCGGCGCGTTCGAGCTCCACACCAACAGCTTCTACGCGATGAACGCGGCGATCCAGAAGTTCGAGACCATCGCCTTCATGCGCGGCGGGCGCATCTCCGGATTCCTGGACGCGAAGCGCACGCCGTTCTTCATCACCAAGAAGCTCAAGGAAGTCCCGCACATCGACGAGACGGGACGTGCGGTCCGCGTGGCGCACTGGATCATCGAGCTCGAGGCGCCGGTCGACGTCACCGCGCTGCTGCGTACCAACGAAGATGACGAGACGGCGATCGTCAACGGGAGCGAGGCGGCGCGAATCCTCGAAGGCGCGCGGCCGGCGGACGACGCGGTCGGCGATGAGCCGCTCGTCGTGGCCGACGCGGAGCTGCGTGCCGATGGAGGCCAAACCGAAGACGAGACACGCGATGTAGGCGCGAGGCACGAGCCCGCTCCGGCAGCGTTGACGGGGCCGGTGCTGCCGGCGGCCGAGAGCGTGCCGGTTCAGCGAGAAGGCAGCAGCGGGCCGGGTGCCGAGCAGGTGATCAACGCGGCGACCGAGTTCGGCATCGAGGGCGCGCGCTATGCGGCGTACGCGGCGAAGCGCTGGGGTCCGGGCTGGAAGATCAATGCGGCCGGTAGGCGCCGCGCGCTCGCCGAGATCGAAGGCTTCCGCGACGATCCCGACGGCTTCGTCGACAAGATCGACGCCGAGCTCGGCGTCGTCGGGAAATGAAGGCGATGATCCGACTGGCGCATTTTTCCGACCTTCACTACGCCAGTGCGACGCTGACGGAGGTCGATCGGTGCTTCAGCTTTGCCGTCGATGCGGCGATCGCCCGCGGGGTCGACTGCGCGGTGATTTCGGGGGATTCGACCGATCATGCGTTGGAAGTGCATGCGCCGGCGGTCGAGGCGCTGGCGCGCAACGTGAGAAGGCTGGCCGAGCACTGTCCCGTGTTGATGCTGCAGGGAACGTTTTCGCACGAGCCGCCGGGAGCGCTCAACCTGTTCCGGCTCCTGGGGGGTCGCTTCCGGGTTCACGTCGCCGACCGGCTGCAGCAGGTGGCGCTGATGGAGGACGGTTGCTGGCGGCCATCGCCGGGCTGGCGCTTCGAGCAGGCGCCGGCAGGTGTACGGGCACTCTTCTCCTGCGTGCCGACGGTGAATAAGGCCATTGTCGCCGCGGCGGTGGGCGCCACGGAAGCGGCGGAAGCGGTGGGCGAACAACTGACGGCGCTGCTGCAGGGCTACGCGCCCGCCAACGAGGCCGCGCGCGCGGCCGGCGTGCCGACGATCGGCGTGTCGCACGGCACGGTGTACGGGTGTGTCACCGAGCACGGCGTGCCGATGGCGGGGTTCGATCACGAGTTCACCACCGGCTCGCTTTTCGGAAGCGCGGCGCAGGCGTTTCTGCTCGGACACATCCACAAGCATCAGTCCTGGGAGCAAGGCGGCCGGATGATCGCCTACGCGGGCTCGATCGGTCGCCTGCATTACGGCGAGCAAGGCGACAAGGGGTTCCTGGTCTGGGACGTCGCCCCCGAGTCGGCGGGATTCGAGCTCGTCGCCACCCCGGCCAGGCGAACGATCGAGATCACCTTCGATGGCATGCCCGATTTGGAACAACTGCGGCAGCTCGCGCAAGCCAACGACGTGGCGGGAGCGTTCGTTCGGGTGCGCTGGGTGGCGCCGGAGGAGGACCGGCACGGGGTCGACCGATCGGCGATACAAGCCATCCTGGGCGCAGCGGCCGAAGTGAAGCTCGAGGGAAGCGTGATCCCGGTCGTGCGGACCCGGGCGGCGGGCATTTCGCAGCAGGCGAGCGTCGCCGCGAAGATCGCCACCTGGGCGCGACTGACCGACGTCAGGCCCGAGCCGCTGCTGGCCTGTCTGGAAGCGCTGCAGACGCGCGCACCGGAGGGGATCGCGTCCACCATCATGAAATGGGCGATCGAGGCGCAGAGCCCGATTCCTGGGGCCGCAGGGGCCGATGCAGACCCTCGGCCGAGACCACCGCCGACCCAAAAGACCTGTCGATACTCGTCGAAGCGCCTTGACCCGCAAAAAGCGCACGCGACACTCAAGGGGTGTTCGCTCTAGCCGAGGATTTCGCCCATGAGACCCCTCTCGCTGACGCTCAAAGGATTCCGCGGCATTCGCGACGGGCTGGGCCGCGACGTGATCGAGCTCGACTTCGAGCAGCTCGCCGGCGACGCCAAGCTCGTTGCGATCATTGGCAAGAACGGCCGCGGCAAGACGACCCTCATGGACAACATGACGCCGTTTCCGACCATGCCATCCCGCGCCGGAGCGGACGGGCTCGGCAGCTTCTCCTACTACGACCAGGTCTGCTTGCCGGAGAGCGTCAAGGACCTGGTTTGGGAGCACGCCGGCGAGCGTTACCGCTCGCAGCTGGTCTTTCGGCTGAACGGCAAGCGGAAGACCGAAGCGTTCCTGCACGTTCGGCGCGGCGAATTATGGCAGCCGGTGCGACTGGAGAACGGCACCGTCTCCGACGGGAGGGTCGAGACGTACCTGGCATGTGTCGAGCACATCCTCGGGAGCGCCGAGACGTTCTTCACGTCGGTGTTTGCCGCACAGGGACGGCGACCGCTGTCGGCGTACCGGAACGGAGAGATCAAGGCGCTGCTGGCGGAGCTGCTCGCGCTGGACGAGATTCGCGATCTTGGCGCGAAGGCGGCGGAAACCGCGAAGCTTGTGAAGACGGGGCTGGCCGCAGTCCGCCAGGAGCGCACTGGGCTGGCGGTGGAAGCCGAGCAAGTCGCGCGGCAGTTGGCGCAGCTGGGCGATACCACGGCGAGGGTCGCCGCGGCGCAAAGCGCGAAAGCGGCCGGCCAGGCGGCGCTCGATCGGGCGAAGGCGGAGCTCGCGAAGCACGTCGCGATGCGCGACGTCGCGCTGCAGACCGAAGCTCGCCGCAGCCAGCTCGCCGGCGAGCGAGGCGCGGCGATCGAGGCCAGGAAAGCGGCACTCTGTGCGCTCGACGCCCAGGACCGGCGGGAAGCCGAACGGCTGCAGGAACTCGATCGCAGGATCAGGCAGCGAACTGAAGAGGCACGCAAGCGACGCAAGGAACTCGACGGGCAACGCGTCCGGCTGGAAGCAACACTCAAGGTGGGCGGTGCGATCGAGCGAGCGGCCCAGCGGCTGCCGTGGGCGCAGAGCGTGGCCGTCCAGCGCGAGCAGCACGTCGCCGGGCTGCGCCGCGTTGCCGAACGGCTGGATCGGCTCACAGCCGACGGCAAGCTCGCGCGCGAGCAAGTCGCGGGAATCGAGCGGGAGGCGGGGCAAGCGTCGTTGAGGGTGCAGGAACTTACGCGCCGGTTCGGCTTGACCGCCGAAGTCCCGTGTGCCGGGACCGATCTGCAGGGACGCTGCAAGTTGCTCTCCGACGCGCGAGAAGCGCAAAGCTTGAGGCCCGACGCCGATGCCCGGGTCGCTCGCTTGCAGGAAGAGCGAGCCAGGGTCGCCCTCCATCTACAGAACATCGAAGCCCAACGCGAGAGCTTGGCCGCTGCTCACGAGAAACTCAGGATCGCCGAGGCGCGACTCAGGCGCTCGCGCGAGCGGTCGTCCGTGCTTTCGATGCGCGCAGCAAGACAGGGAGAGCTTGCGCAAGCAGGCGAAACGCTTGCACGCATCGTTCAGCAAATCGAGTCGCTGCCACAGCGCGCCGGCGACGACACGGCACAGGAAAAGGCCGAACGGGCCGCGATCGCCGCGGCGAGACAGGCCATCGGCGCGCAGCGCGAGGGCGAAGCGCAGCGACAGCGCGAGTCGCTCCGCCGTATCGACGCGGCGCTCGCGGCGCTCCCGGCGCCGTTCGACGCGTCCCGGATCGAAAGGGCAGAGCGAAGTGTGGAGGAAGCGCAGCTCGCGCTCGTCACGACCGAAGCGACGTACCTGAAGGCGGTGCGGGATCAGGACGCCGGCGAGGAGCTCCGGCGGCGAAAGGGCATGATCGGCGAACGGCTGTCAACGCTCGATCGACGCATGCGCTACATCGAGGACCAGGTTGGAACCTGGGCGCTCTTCGCGAAGTGCCTGAGCAACGATGGCTTGATCGCGCTGTCGATCGACGACGCCGGGCCGGCGCTCTCCTGCCTGGCGAATGACCTGCTGCTGGCGTGCTACGGCCCTAGGTTCACGGTCTCGCTCAAGACGTTGGTCGAAACCGCCAAAGGCGAGGCGCGGGAAGGGTTCGACATCGTGGTGCACGACGCGGAGTCGGGCGAAGCGAAGAGCGTGACGCAGATGAGCGCTGGCGAACGCGTGTGGATCAACGAAAGCCTGACGCGCGCGATCGCGCTATACCTGACGCAGAACTCAGGGCGCCACTACGAGACGCTGTTCTCCGACGAGGCGGACGGGCCGCTCGACCCCGAGCGCAAGCGCATGTTCATGGCGATGAAGCGCGAAGTGCTGCGCATCGGTGGTTACAGACAAGAGTTTTTCGTGTCGCAAACACCGGAACTCGCCGCCATGGCCGACGTGATCATCAATCTGGAACATTTTAGATGAGCGCAGCAGGAGGAAGCCTGTCGCTTGATCTCCACTGCGCAACCGATGCCGCGGATATCCAGCACGGCGACTCCCACGTTGTACACGGCCGTCTTTGGAATCTCCGAGCTGCAGGTGAAATGAAGGGCGTCAACGCGTGCTCTAGGGCGGAGGTGGGCTCATCGAATCCACGTCACACTAGCGTGCGTATCGCGCAATGCAGCTACCGCACATCCACTCTCCATCGTCGTAGATGCCACCTGTCATGTCAGACTGTTCGTTGCACCAGCCACAGACCAAGCTGCCACTTGACTGGCGATCTCGCGTAGCGGGATCGCCAAAGGCTCTATTGCTTGGCTCTCGATAGCCTGGCTGGCGGGACGGCAGCAGGTTGGGATCTGGCGGGCTCGCGAACGATCCGCAGTTCGTGCACCAACGTCCCCCGTGGTGCTCGATCGT
>JADLEZ010000322.1 GCA_020845855.1 Burkholderiales bacterium | reverse complement strand
TCGACCATGTAGGGAAAATCGAGCTCGAGTGGTACGCGCAGGAGCTTCTGGCGGAAGAACGGCGCGAGATGCAGGTTCGCCTCGACGTAGCGCCGGATGTCCTTGAAGCGCACGAGTCCGCCGGGCGCGGTCGACTGGTCGTAGATGTAGACAAGAAGGCCGCTCGTTGCTGCATTCGGCTTGTCGAGGTACAGGAACATCGCGTCCTGCCCGGTGAGTTGCTGCATGGCGGTCTCCGTCATTTGGGTTGCTTCAAGGGCCCCTCACCCCAGCCCCCTCCCCGCACGCGGGGAGAGGGAGACTCATCGCGGCGCTGCGGAACGCGTCCCTCCCCGCCTGTGGGGAGAGGGTGCCCGACAGGGCGGGTGAGGGGTCCCTCGCTCAGCGCGCGGCCATCCGCGCGCCGGCATCGAGGCGGATGCACTCGGCGTTCAGATACGGGATCTCCACGATCGCGCACACCATCGCGCCCGCCTCCCGCGGCTCGCCCATGCGCCGCGGGTACAGCACCATCTTCATGAGCGATTCGCGCACCTTGTCGGGCACGCCGGCGACCATCGGCGTCTCGAACAGTCCCGGCGCCACGGTCATCACGCGGATGCCGAAGTCGGCGAGGTCGCGGGCGATCGGCAGCGCCATGCCGACCACGCCGGCCTTGCTCGCCGCGTACGCGGCCTGGCCCGTCTGCCCGTCGAACGCGGCGCCCGACGCGATGTTGACGATGACCCCGCGCTCGCCGAAGTCGTCTTCCGGCTCGTTGCCGGCCATCGCCGCGGCGGCCAGCCGCAGCACGTTGAACGTGCCGGTCAAGTTCACCGCGATCACCCGGTTCCAGAGCTCGAGCGGAAAGGGCTTGCCTTCGCGATCGACCGTCTTCGCGGCGAGCGGCACGCCGGCGCAGTTGACGGCGACGTGCACGGCGCCGAACGCCTCCCTGGCGCGCGCAACGCCCGCCTGCACAGCCTCTTCGTCGGCGACGTTGACCGTCACCGCAATCGCGTTGGCGTCCCCGAGCTCGGCCGCGGCGGCCTGCGCGCGCTCGGCCGAAAGGTCGAGGATCGCCACCCGCCCGCCGCGCGCGACGAATTCGCGACACACGCCGAGCCCGATGCCCGACGCGCCGCCGGTGACGATGGCTGTCTTGCCCTGGATCTTCATCGTGCTCCTCTGGAAGTTCAGTTGAACGCGTTCACGCCGGTCAACGCCCGGCCGATGATGAGCTTCTGGATCTCGGTGGTGCCGTCGGGGATCGGGATGATGCGTGCCTCGCGGAACAGCCGTGACACGCGATACTCCTCGGTCACGCCGAAGCCGCCGTGGATCTGCAGCGCCGCGGAGGTCGCCCGGACCGCCATCTCCGGCCCGAAATACTTGGCCATCGCCGCTTCCATGTCGCAGCGCTGGTCGCGGTCGATCATCAATGCGGCGCGCAGGCCAAGCAGGCGCGCGGCATGGATGCCAGTAACCATTTCCGCGAGGTAGTTCTGGATCGTCTGGTGGCCCGCGATCGGCTTGCCGTGCTGCTTGCGTTGCTTTGCGTACTCGACCGCCTGCTCGAGCGCGTCCTGCGCCACCCCCACCGCGCACATGCACAAGAGCGTGCGCGGCCGCTCGAAGAGCTTCACCGTCTGCTTGAGCGCCTTGCCGCGCTCGCCCAGCAGGTTCGCCTTCGGCACGCGCGCCCCATCGATGTACACCTCCGACGTGTACGTCGAGTGCAGCGCCATCTTGGCGATCGGCCGCGTCGTGAAGCCGTGCGCTTCGCGTTCGACGATCACGTACGAGAGCTCGCCCTCGCCGGTGCGCGCCACTGCGATGACGAAGTCCGCGATGTCACCGTTGCTGATCCACAGCTTCTGCCCGCTGACGACAAAGGTGTGGCCGTCCTCCACCGCGCGCGTTTTCACCTCCGCGACGTTGGAGCCGACCTCCGGCTCCGAGATGCCCATGCACGGGATCACGTCGCCGCGCAGGATGCCGGGCAGCAGGCGCGCCTTCTGCTCAGGTGTCCCGAGTGCGCTCACGAGCCCCGCCCCCGCGGCCTGGATCGACACGGTGAAGGCGAAGCCCAGCCAGTTGCGCGCGATCTCCTCGACCAGGAGCGCGAGCGTCACCATGCCGATGCCGCTGCCGCCGTCGTCGTCGGCGACGAGCGCGCCCAGCACGCCGAAGGGCTCGATTTCGCGGAACAGCGCGATCGTCGCCTCGCGCGCCGGCGGCCGGCCCGCCTTCTCGTACAGGTCGCCCGCGGGCCGCAGGCGCTTGCCCGCGAAGCGGCGGAAGCTTTCGACCGCGGCCTGCTGTTCCGGTGTGAGCTCGAACATAGAGGATCCGCCTATCGTCCCAGGATCGTCACGCATGCCACCGCCTCCTCCACGCCGATCAACCCGCCGCCGTTCTCCGCGACCGCGATGCGCGCACCCGCGACCTGCCGCGGTCCGGCCTCGCCGCGCAACTGGGTGACGAGCTCGTGCACCTGTGCAAGGCCCGTCGCGCCGACTGGATGCCCCTTCGACTCGAGACCGCCCGACGAATTGACCGGAATGCGTCCGCCGATCGTGGTGTCGCCGCGCTCGGCGAGCGGCCCGCCTTCGCCGAACGCGCAGAACCCGAGGTTCTCGGTCTGGATGATCTCGCCCATCGCGGTTGCATCGTGCACTTCCGCCACCGAGACGTCGCGCGGATCGACGCCGGCCTTCTCGTACGCGCGCTTCGCGGCGAGCACGGTCAAGTGCCGATCGAACTCGTCCGCGCGCCGGTCGCTGCCGGTCTGCACGACCGATGCGAGCACGCGCACGGCCCGCCGCGGACTCACGCCGAGCCGGCGCAGGCCGTCTTGCGTGCACAGCACCGCGGCCGCCGCGCCGTCGCTGATCGGCGAGCACATCGGCAGCGTCAGCGGATACGTGATCGGCGGCGCCGCGAGCACCTGCCCTATCGAGTAAGGCTCTCGATACTGCGACAGCGGGTTGTGCACCGAGTGCACGTGGTTCTTCGCGGCGACCGCTGCGATCTGGCGCTGCGTGGTGCCGAACGTCTTCATGTGCAGGCGGCAGAACGCCGCATAGATGTCCATGAACACCGAGTACGGCTTGTCGGACACCGAACCCGGTGGCGGCTCGACGCCGCGTCCCAACTCGAGCAGTGCCGCCTTGGTCCCCTCGGCCGTGCTCACGTCCCAGCCGCTGTCGAAGGCAGAGAGCATCTTCGCCTTGTCCGGCGAGAACATCTTGTCGACCCCCACCGCGAGCGCCACGTCGCCCTCGCCGGCTTTGAGGAACAGCGCCGCCAGGTGGAACGCCGTGGAGGCGGACGCGCAGGCATTCTCGACGTTGACGACGGGAATGCCGCCGATGCCCATCGCACGCAGCGCGATCTCGCCGCGGATGTAGTTCTGGCCTTCGAAGTGGCCCTGCGTCGCGTTGGAGAAGTAGGCGGCCTGCACCGCCGGAAGCGCGCAGCCCGCGTCGGCCAGCGCGCTGTCCACCGCCACGCGCGTAAGGTCCTTGAGCGAGCGGTCGAGGTGGCGGCCGAAAGGCGTCATCCCGACGCCGGCGACATAGACCGTGTTCATGCGACTCACCGACCTTCGAAGCGCGGCGCGCGCTTCTCGCGGAAGGCGGCCAGCCCTTCGTGCAGGTCGTGCGAGCGCAGGTGCGTGCGCAGCGTGAGCAGCTCGCCGGC
>JADLEZ010000321.1 GCA_020845855.1 Burkholderiales bacterium | reverse complement strand
TGCCGCTCAATTGGGTGTTCCAGAACGGGCCGGTTTCCGGCCGCGACGTGTTCATCCCCATCGACTGGGTGATCGGCGGGGAGGCGATGATCGGCAAGGGCTGGCGAATGCTCATGGAGTCGCTGGCGGCAGGTCGCGGCATCTCGCTGCCGTCGTCGAACACGGGCTTGGGCATCCTCGCCGTGCGCGCGGTCGGCGGCTACGCGCGCGTGCGCCGCCAGTTCAAGGTGTCGATCGGCAAGTTCGAAGGCGTCGAGGAAGCGCTCGCGCGCATGGGCGGCAACCTGTACATGATGGACGCCGCGCGCCGCCTCACGGCATCGGCGATCGACCTGGGCGAGAAGCCTGCCGTGCTGTCGGCGATTTGCAAGTACCACATCACCGAGCGCGCGCGCGCGATCGTCAACGACGGCATGGACGTGATCGGCGGCAAGGGCATCATGATGGGGCCGTCGAATTTCCTCGGCAGCGCGTACATGCAGCATCCGGTCGCCATCACGGTCGAGGGCGCCAACATCCTCACCCGCAGCCTCATCATCTTCGGCCAGGGCGCCATCCGCTGCCACCCCTACCTCCTGCGCGAGATCGAGGCGACGCGCGAGAGCGACCTCGAAGCCGCGTCGGTGGCGTTCGACCAGGCGCTGTTCGGCCCCCTGCGCTTCACGTTCGGCAACCTCATGCGCACGCTGGTGATGGGCCTCACCGGCTCGCACTTCGTGAGCGTGCCGGCGAACGTGTCGCCGGAGACGCGCCGCTATTACCAGCAGCTCACGCGCTTCTCGGCCGCGCTCGCGCTTCTGTCCGACGTATCGATGGGCACGCTGGGCGGGGCGCTCAAGCGCAAGGAAAAGCTCTCCGCGCGCCTGGGCGACGTCCTGTCGCTCATGTACCTTTGTTCCGCTACCTTGCGCCGCTTCGAGGTGGAAGGGCGACAAGCGGCGGACGCGCCGCTCATGCACTGGGCGATCTGGGACGCGATGTTCAAGGCGCAAGGCGCATTCGAGGGCGTGATCTCCAACTTCCCGAACCGCGCCATCGCCGCCCTCGTGCGCCGCATCGTGTTTCCGCTCGGGCGCCCGTACGTGGTGCCGTCCGACCGGCTCGGCCGCCAAGTCGCGCGCCTGCTCATCGCGCCGTCGGCCACGCGCGATCGCCTCACCGCGAACGTCTACCTCGCCAAGCACGACGAGGACGATCCGGTCGTGCTCATCGAGCGCGCGCTGGTGGCCACGGTGGCCGCCGAGCCGATCGAG
Source organism: Burkholderiales bacterium (assembly GCA_020845855.1). GTDB lineage: Bacteria > Pseudomonadota > Gammaproteobacteria > Burkholderiales > Casimicrobiaceae > VBCG01. The sequence goes on along the minus strand of JADLEZ010000321.1, from coordinate 1,398 downwards.
GCGAAGCTTCGAGCCGCGGTGAAGGACAGACGCCTCGACCAGCCGCTCGCGGAGCGCGCGCTGGCCGCCGGCGTCATCACCCCGGACGAGGCGCGCACGCTCGCGGTGCTCGACGATCTCGCCGCACGCGTGGTCGCGGTCGACGACTTCGACCGCGATTTGGGCGCGTCGCTGCTCATGCCGGCGATCGAGGCGATGCGTCGGCGGGCACCGGTCGCGCCGCGGAAAGTCGCCGCGTGATGTTGGCCCCCACGCTCGCGGCTGACGCCGCTTCGCTGCCCCTCGAGGGGGCGCAATTCGCGCTCGGGAGTGGCCCTTCGCGCTCATGAACGGCGAACCGATCTACATCGTCGACGGACTGCGCACCCCCTTCCTGAAAGCGCGCAACCGGCCGGGACCGTTCGCGGCGTCCGACCTCGTCACCGACGCCGGCCGCGCGCTGCTCCTGCGCCAGCGCTTCGCGCCGCAGGATCTCGAGGACGTGATTTTGGGCTGCGCGGCGCCGTCGGCCGACGAGGTCAACATCGGCCGCGTCGCGGCCTTGCGCATGGGGTGCGGGCGGAAGGTGCCGGGATGGACGGTGATGCGCAACTGCGCATCGGGCATGCAGTCGATCGATTCGGCGGTCACCGGCATTCGCGCCGGGCGCTACGATCTCGTGCTCGCCGGCGGCGTGGATGCGCTGTCGCGCGCGCCGCTCCTGTTCTCCGACGCGATGGTCGCGTGGCTCGCGCAGTGGTACGCCGCCAAGACGCCCGGACAGCGCGCGACACTGCTCACGAAGTTCCGGCCGCAGTACTTCGCACCCGTGATCTCGCTCATGAAGGGACTCACCGACCCGATCTGCGGGCTGCTCATGGGGCAGACCGCGGAAAACCTCGCCTACCGCTTCGGCATCACCCGGCAGGAGATGGACGCCTACGCGGCGCGCAGCCACGCACGCGCGCTCGCGGCGCAGAAGGCGGGGCACTACGCCGGCGAAGTGATCGCGGTCTTCGACGACAAGGGCACGCTGTACGCGGCCGACGACGGCGTGCGCGAGGACTCGACGGTGGAGAACCTCGCCAAGCTCAAGCCTTTCTTCGACCGCAAGTACGGCAACGTCACCGCCGGCAACAGCTCGCAGGTCACCGACGGCGGCGCCTGGGTGGTGGTCGCCTCCGAACGCGCGGTCGACCGCTACCAGCTGTCGCCGATCGGGCGCATCGTCGACTCGCAGTGGGCGGCGCTCGATCCGGCGCAGATGGGGCTCGGCCCGGTGTATGCGGCAACGCCGATCCTGCAGCGGCACGGGTTGGGCCTCAATGATCTCGACGCCTGGGAAATCAACGAGGCCTTCGCCGCGCAGGTGATCGCGTGCCTGCGCGCGTGGGAGGACGAGGCATTTTGCCGCGACGA
>JADLEZ010000320.1 GCA_020845855.1 Burkholderiales bacterium | reverse complement strand
TCAAGATCTTCACCAACATCAACTCGACGATCGTCGATCCGAAGGCGTTCGACGAAGGCTCGTTCGTCGACTTCACCGGCGACGTGTGCATCATCCCGCCGAACTCGTTCGCGCTGGCGAGAACGGTGGAGTACTTTCGCATACCGAGGAACGTGCTGACGATTTGCCTGGGAAAATCGACCTACGCCCGCTGTTTCAGCGCGGACACTCGCGTCGCGCTCGTCGACGGTACGTCGCCGACACTCGAAGAAATGGCGCGTCTCGCCGAGGGCGGTGAGTTGTTCTGGGGTTACAGCATCGGCGAGGGCGGGCGCATCGTCGTCACTTTGCTGGACGCGCCGCGTCATATCGGCCGCGACGCGCTCATCGAAATCGAGCTCGACAGCGGCGACGTCGTGCGCGCTACGCCGGATCACGATTTCATGTTGCGTGATGGACGATTGGCGAGCGCGGGTACGCTGCGACCCGGCAAGTCGCTGATGCCGCTCTATCGCGAGTTGTTCCGCGGCTACGAGATGGTGTACCAACCCATCAACGGCCATCTGCTCCCGACGCACCGGCTGGCCGACGAGTGGAATCTTCGTGGTGGCGTCTACGCAGATGTGCCGGGAACGCATCGTCATCACGTCGACTTCGATCGCCGCAACAACCGGCCGGTCAACATCGAGCGGATGGACGCCAACGCTCACATCCGGCTGCACAACCAGCAGAATTTTGGTGACGACTTCGATCCGGAGGCCCATGGCGCCGCGATCCGCGACGCCTTCGCGCGCCTCGCGACCGACCCTGCTTGGAGAAGCCGGTTTGGCGCGTCGCAGGCGGAGCGCGCACGCGCGTTCTGGTCGGACCCCAGGTACCAGGCGATTCGCGATGCTGTTTGCGCCGCGCGCCGCAATCCGAGCGACTTGACGCGCGACCGGCACCGGCAAGCGATGCTGCGGCGCTACGAGGATCCTGCCGAGCGGGCAAGGCAGGGTCGCCTCAGCGTGGCAGCCTGGGCGCGCGACACCGGCGTCCGTCGTCAGCATCAGGCGGAAATCGCCCGACACATTCGGCTGCGTCCGGGGATCGACTGCGACACGGTTCGCGCGGCGCTGGACCAGGCGGGAGCGATCCGCGGTGCGGCCCGGCTACTGGACTGCGACCGGTCCGTGTTCCGCCGCTTTCCGGATGTCGTTGCGCAGTTCGCGGGACGTTCCGGCTCGCGCAACCACAAGATAGTCGCGGTACGCGAGCTTCCCGGTGACCACGACGTTTACTGTCTCACCGTGCCGGAAGCCGGCAACTTCGCGCTCGAAGCGGGCGTCTTCGTCCGCAATTGCGGCATCATCGTCAACGTAACTCCCTTCGAGCCCGAATGGGAAGGCTACGTGACCCTCGAGTTCTCCAATACCACGCCGCTGCCCGCGAAGATCTACGCCAACGAGGGTGTGGCGCAGGTGATCTTCTTCGAGTCCGACGAAGTGTGCGAAACCTCGTACAAGGACCGCGGCGGCAAGTACCAGGGGCAGAAGGGCGTGACGTTGCCGAAGATCTGACCGGGGTGAGGCTGTGCGGCAGAAACCAGCTGGGCGGCCGGGAGACGAGCCCTGCATCATCCGTCCTGTGTCATCCCGAGGCGCATGCGCCGAGGGATCTCGCTTGAACGAACTACGGATCCCTCGCTTCGCTCGGGATGACACAAAAGGGGCTGGCTGTACCTGCCGTGCGCCCGCTCGTCGCCGGCCCTTGACACCCGCCCGGCAACCGGCAACGCTTGCCTGCATGGTTTCGTCCATCGACCACGATCCGGGCGGGGTCCGCGTCTCGCGGCGATCGTTCCTCGCACGCCTCGGCGGGACGGCGGCGGCGATCCTCGCCGGGTGCGGTGACGCACCCGCGCCGGCACCGACCCCACCGTCCGCGCGCGTCATGCCGACGCTCGATCGGTTCGTCGCGGCCCGCGTTTCGCTGGCCGGAGCGTGCTGGCCCGATCCCGCGCACGACGGTGCACTGGTCCTGCGCTTCGGACCCGCCGACGTGTCTGCTGGGCAGCGCGGCAGCCGTTTGTATCGGATGTCGGCCCCCGAGTTCGGGCCGGTGGCCGAAACCGAGCTTCCGTTCGCGGCCGTCGCGATGTGGGAGGAGCCGGATGCGTCGCGGCTCGCGTTCGACGTGTGGCAGGACCCCGCCACGCTCACCGGACCGCGCGAGTTCGTGTCCTGGGACCGTAGCGCGCAGCGCGTCGTGGGTGCGTGGCCGCTGCCGGTCGGGACGTTCCATGCCGATCCATGCCCAGGACTGTCCGGTGCCAACGCGCAGACCCGCCTCGTGGTCACCGCGAACGCGCTCACGCGCTTCGATCCGGACCGGGACGGGGCCGGGCGCTTCGAGCCTGTCGCGGACCTTCGCGGCGTCCGTGGGCCGACGCTCGCCACCTGCCCGGCCGAGGGCCCGGTGGCGGCGCTGGTCTATGGGTCGGACTCCGTGATCGTGGTACGGCCCGAAGGCACGCTCTCGCAACTTTCGACCTATGCCGTCGACTTCGCGAAATGGGAGGTCGACGTGCGGCTCGGACGCGACAACATCGGGTACTCCCGATTCGACCGGATTAGTGACTGCGCATTCTCGCCTTCCGGACAGTGGGTGGCGCTGGCGATGGGCAAGGGCTTGTACATCCTGCGCGCGAGCGACCTCGCCGCGGCCCGGGCAACGCTGCCCGTGCCGGTGATCGAGCGCGCGAGTCTGATGGCGGATCCCGCAAGTCGAGCTCACGGCTTTCGCGGAATCAGGACGCTCGCTTGGACGCCCGACAGTTCGGAAGTCGTCTTCGTCGGACTCGACGAGAGGCTCGCGCGCGTCGGCGTGGACGGCAAGGATGGCGTTTCGCTCGCGTGCGGCGCGGACTGGCCGGACTTCTGGCGGCTCGCGTTCACGCGGTCGGGAC
>JADLEZ010000319.1 GCA_020845855.1 Burkholderiales bacterium | reverse complement strand
GGAGCCGCTGCCGCCGTCGCGCTTCAACACGCAGATTCCGGGCGAGATGGACGCGGTGGTGCGCAAGGCGCTCGCCAAGAAGGCCGACGAGCGCTTCCAGTCGGCGGAGGAGTTCACCCGGGCGCTGGCCAAGGCGGCCGCCGGCGCGTCCGTCGCCGCTGGGCACAGCGGCGACACGACGATGGTGCCACCGCCTTCCATGAAGACCGGGACCGCCAAGGCCGCCGCGAAGCTTGCCCCGGCGCCGGTCACGGGTCCCGCATCCCCGCCCGCTGCACCTGCGCAGCGCAAGTCGCAGACGCTGCCGCTTGCCATCGTCGGCGCGGTGGTGCTGGCCGCGGTCGCGGCGGGCTCGTGGTACCTGCTGCAAGGTCGCGACAAGCCCGCCGACCCGGTGATCGCCAAGGCGACGACGGCGCCGCCCGCGGGCACGGGCACGGCCACGCCCGTGGCGCCACCGCCCGCGACCACGACCGCGACCAAGACCGCCACCGCGACCGCCACGCCTCCCGTCAAGACGAGCCCGGGTGCGCTGGTGATTTCCGCGGTGGGCCTGGCCGACCCCAGCGAGGCGCGCTACCAGGCCGACAAGTCGCTGATGCAGGCGGACCTGCGCGCCGATTCGCGCAGCCAGCTCGTGGAGAAGGCGATCAGCCTCCTCGTCGACCGCGGATCGTTCACCAAGAACTACGAGCTCCTGCGCGACAAGCTGCTTTCGCGCAGCGGGGACTTCGTGACCACCGTGGTGCGCGAAGGCGCGCCGGAGACCGGCAAGGACGGACTCGTGACGCTCACCACCGAGGCGGTCGTCAACGTCAAGGCGGTGCAGAAGTCGCTCAACGAGATGTCGCGCAACGAGCGGGTGCAGTTTATCCGCGCGAGTGGGGATCCGAAGATCGCGGTGCGCATCACGACGCGCGACGCCGACAGTCCGAACGCGCCGCCGCAGCCGTCGGCCGCGGCCGAGAACATTCTCAAGGAGCGGATCAAATCGTTCGGCTTTCGCACGTGGTCGGAAGGCGCGGTGGGCGACACCGCGGGCCCGGACTTCATCGTCGAGGGCACGGCGACGATCAAGCGCCTGTCGATGAAGCTCGAGGCCTCCGGGCTTACGGTGACCAAGTACGGACTCAATGGCTGGACGATCAAGGCCATCGACCGCGCTACCGGCGAGGAGATCTACTACAACACCAAGCTGCCCACCGGCATGGGCAGCTGGGCGAGCGAGGAGCAGGCCTTGACGGCGATCGGCACGCTCATCGCCAACGAGTTCACGCGCGACTTCTTCCTGTCGCACCAGAACGTCACCGGCCGGCGCGTCGTGCTCAAGTTCGAGAACCTGCCCCGCGGGGTCGGCGACGAGATGCTGCGACGCGAGCTCACCGCGATGCCGCCGGTGCTCACCGTGGGACCGGCGAAGGGTGGAGTGTTCGAGCTCTCGATCGCCGGCAACGGGCCCGCGGGCGATGTGGTGGCGGCGGGAATACTCAAGCCGCTCAACGCGAAGCTCGGCCAGGCGTGCTTCGGCCTGGGCGCGATCGCCGGCGACGAGGTCGGCGTGACCTTCGACGCGAAGTGCAACGACCCCGCGATCCTCGGCCGGCTCGAGACCAACCCTCCGGCGGCGCTTTACAACGCGCCCGCGCAGCGGCAGAAGGCGATCGTCAAGAACCCCGATACGCTCAAGAAGCTGATGATCTGAGCAGTTAGCGCACACGCAAAGGGCGACCGGGGCGTAGCTTTCGTTGCTTGTGTTCAATCCGCGTCCTTCGGCGTGGGCAGCGGCCACACCTTGGACAGAATCCACGCGACGGCGATGCCCACCAGGCAGCCGAAGAGTACCTCGGCTACCCGGTGCAGACCCTGTTCCATGGCCGTCAGCTTCTGGTGGTGCTGCAGCCCGCCAGCGATGACGATGGCTGCCGTGATCGGAGCCTGGCGCCACATCGCCGGGACACGAACGAAATAGGAAGAGAGAATCACCGTCGCCGCCATGGCGAACGGGAGCTGCCACGCCGTATGTCCCAGTGCGACGAACACGAGCCCTACGGCGCAGCCGAGCATCGTGTTGAGAATGCGGCCTCGAAAGGTCGACAGCGCCTGCTTCAACTGCGGATCGCTCGTGGCCACCATGGAGCTGATGGCCCATATCGGGTTCGCATCCCCGATTGCCTTGACCAGGAACCAGAGGATGGTCGTCGCAATGAACATGCTCACGGCGTAGTGAACGCCGCGCAGGTCGTCGGCGAGGAAGCGCTGGAAGCGGCTCACGAGTCGCTCCCTATCCGTGCTGCTTGCGAGAGTGCCGATCCGCGCGCCGCTTGTGGATGAGCGACAGCTGCGTGTTCTGGAAATCCTCCAGGATGAGCATCGCGCCGCTGCGGAAGAAGGACACCGGTTCGTTCGTTTCCTGCCTTACGGCGTGACAGGCGAACAGCGTCGCCAGCATGCCGCAGCCGTGAATCGCCATCGTGATCGCGACGAGCGCGATGCCCCAGGCAACTTCCTCGAGCGACGTGACGTAGCTCACGGGCGCGGGAGCTTACTCGTGAGCCTGCGGCGGATTGCCCTTGAGCCGGTACACGATGCCCGTCTTAGTTGCGCCAAGGTAGATCCAGGCGCTGCCGATCTGCTGCAGACGGACGAAGAATTTCGCGCAGCGCTCGCGTGCCTTGTCGTGCACGTCCGCGCGGCGCTTGAACTTGACCTGAAACGCGAACTCGCCCACGAGCGGCAGGTGCTCGCCGCGCGTGCGCCAGAGGGCGACGTTGGCATCCGCGGTGACGCCCTTGCCGAAATCGAGCGTCCCCAGGTCCTGCAGCACTTCCTCGACGATGGTCTGGTTGACGAGCGACACCCTGTCGGTCTTGCCCGCCTTCAGCGCCTTCAACGCGGGGAATGTCTCCGACAGCCTCTCCATCGCCATGCGGTCCCCTCCCGGAGCCTGGCTCAGCGGGAACTGCACGTTGTGGGAGAAGAGCAGCCGATAGCCGCCGAGCCGGTCCTTCAGCGGCAGCGCCTCGGCCTTGAACTTGACGCGGTAATCGCCAGGAAGGTTGGGGCGCACGTCCACTTCCGCGGCCTGCTGCTGGTCCGGATGACGGAACTTGAAAACGATCTCCGGCTCTTCCGCGGGAAATCCGTCCTCGAAGCGAACGCGCCGGCGCAGGATGAACGCATTGTTGTAGAGCCGGAAGTCCTCGGTGTCCATGAACATCACTTCGCGGATCGCCGGCCGGGACCCGCTTGCCGAGGATGTGTCGAATCCCACGCCGCACTCTCCCGCGGCCTTGGCGACGAGCTTGGCGTACTTCCTGAATCCCTTGGCCGACGTGAATTCGTCTGTCTTCAGGATGAGCTTGCATTCCAGGTACTGGACGTCGTCGAGCGGACTTCCGTCGGCGTATTGACCCGGCTTGAGGTCGCCGGTGCGGGTCGTACGCGGATCCTGCATCTTGAGCTTCTTCATGGCGTCCCCTTCTGCATGAAAGTGGTCACGACGCAGAGCGACCGATCTCGCGCAGCGCGGCCCGCTTCGAGAAGTACATCGCCGCAACCTCGCGCGCTCCCAGGACACGGACGATCTCGCCGAACGCGAAGAACGGGACCAGGGCCACGACGAGTATCAGCATTCGCGCGCCGAACTCGTCGATGCCAAGGCCGCCGAGATCGGCAAGCCCGCCCACCACACCTTTGTGGTGAGTCCATCCCTCGACCAAGTGTTCGACGATGCCGAAGAGAATCACGAGGATACCGAACAGGAGCGATTTGTAAAGCACCGGGAAGATCAGCGGCTTGTCCTCGAAGTGCCGGCTGAACCCGAAGATCCTGCCGAGCACGATGACCTTGGCGATGACGAGCGCTTCGATCAACGCGATCCCGTAGTGGAGATAGGCTTGGCCGCTTTCGGCCACGATCAGCCTTCGATAGATCGTGAACGAGCCCAGGAAAAGCCAAAGATAGATGGCGGTCACCCAGAAGAACTTGATTTCCTGCATTGCCCGTACCTTCAGTCCGCCTTCCGTATTCATGCCATCACGCTCGTTGCCGACCACGTCGGGTCCCAATCGCGTAATTGCGCGAGCGCGTCGTCGTCCCACGGGCCGCTTCCCGCCGTCATGGTGATCCTCTCTCAATGTCTTGGGCTGAAGCGCGGAAGGCGGTGCCTGCGTCTGGGGCGCGAGCACCGCGCGTCCGCTCTACGCTACAGAATGCTCGCCGGATTCGTGCGCGTGTCCCCTGCCTTCGGTAGGCGCCCGTCCGTTTCGTACGTGAGGAAGCCCGTGTAGCCTTCCGGCCGGTTCGGCGGCAGCCCGACGTTGAAGAGAGTCTCCTCGACCGTGTCGTACCAGACGCCGACCCTCATGATCTTGCGGGCCTCCTCCGCGGTGGCCACCTTGCGGCCGAACTGCTCGCTCTGCTTCACCGCCCACTCGATCTGCTTGGGCGTCGACCAGCGCTTCTTGTGCATGTCCCAGATGTTGTCCTCGTTGCCGACGCGCACGTTGACGCCGAGGATCGTTGCGAGTGTCTGGATCGCGATGTTGCCGCGCATGCTGCTCCAGAACGTGACACTCGACGCGCCGTGCGGGGTGCGGCGAAGCATCTCCATCCAGTCGAACGGATTGCGGCCCATAGTGCCGCCGCCATAGCCGCAGAGGGCGAGATTCAGCGGACCCTTGTACACGCCGGCGCGCAGCAAGCGCTCGACGATCTCGAGCTGATGGACGTGGGCAGGAACGAAGTAGGGTTGGATCTTGTTCGCGGACAGCCGCTTGAGGTGCTCGACGTAGAACCGCGAAGTCGAATCGATGACCATGTCGGCCCAGGCGGCCGCGACCTTCGGGTCGGCGAGGTGCGTGCCATCCGCATCGCCGGGGATCATGGCTTGGGTAACGTCCCAGAGCGTCGTGCCGGTCGTGACCGTGACGAAATCCGGCTTCGGATTCAGCTCGGTGAGCATGTGGCGCGTGTCGTAGTCGAGCCACTTTGCCTGGGCGCCCTCCGTGTGGGGCGCAAACGAGATCGAGCCGCCCACCTGGATGATCATCTTCGGCACCGCCTGCCGGACGCGCCCGAGGAGCTCGTTGTACTGGTCGAAGTTACTCGACCCCTGGCCGGTCTTCGGATCGCGCACGTGAAAATGCAGCATCGTGGCGCCCGCGTTGTAGCAGTCGACCGCCGCCTGCACCTGCTGGTCGAAGGTCAGCGGAAGCTCCTCGACATCGCCCGGGAGCCACTCGGGGCCATAGGGCGCCGCGGTGATGATCGTCGGCTGCATGTTCTCGGGAAACAGCGAATCGTCGGTGAAGTACATTTCGTCTCTCCTTCGTTGGAACTACACCATGACGCTACGCGATACATAGCGCTTGCCCGCAAGAAGCGCGTCGACCGCCGGCAGGAGGTCGGTGGCGATCTCGCGCTTCAGAACCATGCCGTCCGTGCCCGCCGCGAGGGCGGTGGCGGCGACGCTTTCATCGTGTACGCTCAGGAGCAGCACCTTGGTCGACGGCGCCTGCTTGCGCAGCGTGTCGAGGAGGCAGGGAAGGTCTCCCTTGGCGAGCGCAAGGTCGACCACGATCAGCGCCGGCTGAAGGCGTGCGGCGCCTTCGATCAGCGAGGTCTCGTCAGCGACCATGAATACGGCGCCGAACGCGCTGTCGAGCAAGCCACGGATTCCGTCACTCAGCCCGTGATGCCGTTCGCCGAGCAGTACACATTTCATGCTGTCAGGGATGAAGGCCGCTACCTCGACGCCAATGGCCGAAGGATGGCCAAACTGCGGCGCGTCGTCAGCTCGGACGATTCCGCGCGAAACCCGGAAGAATTGCGGAGCGGCCGCTGGTAAATCTACGAGCGGCGGGTGGAGGTTCGCTGGTCGGGCGAGCCGCCTTGCGTTCGCCTTCGGCGCTAGACGATGCCCTGCTTGATGGCGAACTGGATCAGCTCGGCACTGTTCTTGAGGCCAAGCGACTCCATGACCTTGTACTTGTGGAACTCTACGGTGCGAGGCGAGATTTCGAGCGCCTTCGCAATCTCCTTGGCCGAACGGCCATCGGCCAGTAGCCGTAGGATATCGCGCTGACGCTCGGATAGCGCGGCGCCGGGCGCGCTCTTCGCCTGGCCGCGGTTCTTCGCCTGGAACAGTTCACCCGCGATCGAGGGGCTGATAAACGTTCCGCCTTCCAGCGCGATGCGTACGGCGCTTACCAGCTCTGCCGGGGCCGCGTGCTTGAGCACGTAGCCCGCGGCTCCGGCTTCCAGCGCAAGGGATGCATAGTCGACGTCGCGGTGCATGGTCAGGAAGATCACCGGGATTTCGAGGCCGTCGCTCCTGAGCGATTCGAGCGCCTCGATGCCGTTGAGCAAGGGCATCGTGATGTCGGCGACGATCGCGTCCGGGCGGAGCGCTCTTGCGGCGTCGATCATCGCCTGCCCATCCTCGACGACACCGGCGAGCTCGAATTCGGCGGAGAGGATGCCCTTGAGTCCCTCCGCTACGATCCGGTGGTCGTCGGCGAGCAGGATGCGAGCGCGCGTCACCAAACCACCCTTCGCGCTTCGCGCTCCGGGGCTCGTTCGCGCTTGGGGCTTGGCCTCTTTGTCCTGACTGCGTCATGCCCGCCACGGCGTGTCGGCCAAGTACGCTCGCGCGGCGACGCGCCCTTCGGGCCTTGCCTCGACCTCCGGTCTCGGCCGCCTTG
>JADLEZ010000318.1 GCA_020845855.1 Burkholderiales bacterium | reverse complement strand
GCTCCGGGCGGACCTTCGCGACTGAAATGAACGACACTTTCCTGCGCGCGCTGCGCCGCGAGCCCACGCCGTACACGCCGGTGTGGCTCATGCGCCAGGCGGGGCGCTACCTTCCCGAGTACAACGCGACGCGCACGCGCGCCGGGTCGTTCCTGGCGCTGGCGAAGAATCCCGACCTCGCGACCGAGGTGACGCTGCAGCCGCTCGCGCGCTATCCACTCGATGCGGCGATCCTGTTCTCCGACATTCTCACCGTTCCCGACGCGATGGGCTTGGGCTTGAGCTTCGCGGAAGGGGAGGGCCCGCGCTTCGCGCGGCCGCTGCGCGACGACGCGGCGATCCGCGCGCTGGCGGTGCCGGACATGCGCGAGCTCGAGTACGTGTTCGCGACAGTGGCCCAGAGCAAGCGCGAGCTCGCAGGCAAGGTCCCGCTCATCGGCTTCGCGGGCAGCCCGTTCACGCTCGCGTGCTACATGATCGAGGGCAGCGGCAGCGCGGACTTCGCCACCGTGCGCAGGATGGCGTACAGCCGTCCCGATCTCCTGTCGCACCTCGTCGACGTCAACGCGCGCGCGGTCGTGCAGTACTTGCACGCGCAGGTGGAGCGTGGCGCCGACGCGGTCATGCTGTTCGATACCTGGGGCGGGCTCCTGAGCTACGAGGCTTACCGGCGATTCTCGCTGGCGCCGATGCGCGCGGTGGTCGCAGGCCTTGCATCGCGCGTGCCGACGATCGTGTTCACCAAGGGCGGCGGCGCGTGGCTGCGCGACATCGCGGATATCGGCGCCTCCTGCGTCGGCCTCGACTGGACCGTGGACATCGCGGCCGCGCGCGCCGACGTCGGCGCGCGCGTCGCGCTGCAAGGCAACCTCGATCCGCTGGTGCTGCTCACCGATCCGGCAACGGTGGCGCGCGAAGCGCGCGCCGTCGTGCGCGCGGCGGGAGCTGCGCCCGGGCACGTGTTCAACCTCGGGCACGGCATCGTTCCCGGGACGCCGCCCGAGAACGTGGCAGCGCTCGTGGAGGCCGTGCATGCCACCTCCCGCGAAACCCGCGCCGCTGCTTGATTTGCGGCGCATGCCGCGAATCGTCTGGGAGAACGGCCGCAAACCCGCGCCGGTGCTGGATTTGCGAGGCCTTGACAAACGGTCGATTGCGGCGTCGGTTCGCCACTTATGCACATCGCAACCGCACACTTCCCGTGTATCCGCATACGCCGCGGCGCGCCGGCCGTGTGGCGCAAGCCGTTGAACGAACAAGGGTTTGATCCGACCACCCCGATCGCGCGAGCGCATGTGTCCTTGCCTGCGTCATAAACGCGACAGCCGGCGTCAAACTTACTCACAAAGTTATGCACCGGGTTTGTGTGTCGTTTTTCGACTCCGTTACGAATGAAGGACTTGGGGGCCGTTGCTGCGGTGAGTCGTTAGGACTTGGAACACTACAAGTCGTGCATCCGTATACCCCATGCCGATCGCGCAGGTAGCGCTTCCCGTCGCCCACGCGACGGCGTTCGACTACTGGCTGCCCGAAGGGCTCGCGATCGAGCGCGGCTGCCTCGTGCGCGTGCGGCTTGCCACGCGCAAGCTGGTGGGCGTGGTGACCGGCATCGCCCACGCGACCGCGGTCGCGCGCGACAAGCTGTCGCCGATCGAAGACGTCGTGCCCGTGCCGCGCCTGCCCGACGACGTGCTCGATGTCGCGCAGTTCGTCAGCGACTATTACCAGGAGGCGCCGGGGCTCGCTTGCGCGCTCGCGGTGCCGCCGCTGCCGAGTCGCAAGTCCGCGCCGCGCGCGCCGGAGCAGGCGGGCGAAGCGCCGGTCGCGCATGTGTTCAATGCCGCGCAACGCGCCGCGGCCGACGCCATCGCCGGTGCAGCCGGCGCCTTCGAGGTGCTGCTGGTCAACGGCGTCACCGGCAGCGGCAAGACCGACGTATACCTCGCGGCGGCCGATGCCGTGCTGGCGGCGGGACGACAGGTGCTGCTGCTGGTGCCGGAGATCAATCTCACGCCGCAACTCGTCGCGCGCGTGCGCGCGGCACGCCCGGGACTGTCGGTTGCGACGCTGCACAGCGCGCTCGCGCCCGGCGAGCGGCACGCGCAATGGCTCGCCGCCGCGAGCGGCGATGCGAAGCTCGTGCTGGGCACGCGCCTCGCGGTGTTCGCGCCGTTGCCCGCGCTCGGCCTCGTGATCGTCGACGAGGAGCACGATGCCTCGTACAAGCAGCAGGACAACGTGCGCTATCACGCGCGCGACGTGGCGATCTGGCGCGCCCGGCGCCGGGGCGTGCCGGTGGTGCTGGGCAGCGCGACGCCGTCGCTCGAAACGTGGCTTGCCGCGCGCGAGGGACGCTACCGCCGCCTCGACCTGCCGGCGCGCGCCGATCCGCGCGCGCGGGTTCCGGCCGTGCGCTTGTCCGGCCATCGCACGTCGCGCGCCGCGGACGGCATCGGCGAGGCGCTGCGCGCGGGCATCGCTGCCCGCCTCGCCCGCGGCGAGCAGTCGCTCGTGTTCGTCAACCGCCGCGGCTTCGCGCCGTCGCTCGTTTGTGCGGCGTGCAAGTGGGAAGCGCAATGCCCGCGCTGCAGCGCCCGCCTGACCACGCATCGCGTGCCGCCGTCGCTGCGCTGCCATCACTGCGGCCACGCGCAGACGGTGCCGCGCGCCTGTCCGTCGTGCGGCAACGTCGACTTGGTC
>JADLEZ010000317.1 GCA_020845855.1 Burkholderiales bacterium | reverse complement strand
TGAACGCGACGCTCGACGCGGCGAGCAGCGCGCCCAAGCCGGTGGCGACCAGCGCCATCACGAACAGGATCCCGGCGATGAGGCCCGTGATGTTCCACAAGGCGCGGGCGAAGCCGAACCGCAGCCCGGCCGCCATGCACGAGATGACACCCGCGCCGGGCGACAGGCTGATGAGGCAGGCCGCGGCCAGGAAGGCGAGCCAGGTTTCGAGGGTCATGAAGGCGAGTCAGAGTCGACGTTCAGCTACATCGGGACAACTGCGCGCCAACGATGCTGCCGCGCCCGGAAGGCGAAAGTCGAATCCGACCCTCAGTACTTCTAAATCGTGGCGAGGGCGTCGAGCACCGTCTGGCGCTGCAGCACTTCGGGCAGGAGCAGCGGCTCCTTCCCCGGACGATACAGGACGTACACCGGCACACCCTGGCGGCCGAGGGCTGCGAGCGCCTGCGTGATGGCGGGATCGCGGCGCGTCCAGTCCGCGCGCACGAGTTCCACGCCGCGCTCGGCGAACGCCTTCTTCACCTCGCCGTCGTTGAGCACCAGGCGCTTGTTCACCTGGCAAGTGACGCACCACGCGGCGGTGAAGTCGATGAAGACGGGCTTGTTCGCGGCCGTGAGCTCGCTCACGCGCGTCGGGGTGAACGGCTGCCACGGGTCGAGCTTTCCCGACGTCGCGCGCGCCTGCACGGGCGCGCCGGCGTCGCGCTCGGGCGCGTGCGTGAACAACGGCCACGCCACGAACGCCGCTCCCGCGAATCCGGCCAGCGCCGCCACGGAGAAGCCGACCGCGCCGCCGCCACGGAACGCGCGCCAGGCCCACAGCGCGAACGCCACGACGACGAGCGTCACCAAAAGCCGCACCACCGCGTCGTTGTCGAGCTGCGCGCCGAGCACCCACGCGAGCCAGGCGACCGTCGCGTACAGCGGGAACGCGAGGAGCTGGCGCAGCTTCTCCATCCACGCGCCGGGCCTGGGCAGCGCCCTGCGCCAGCCCGGGAAGTACGTCAGCAGCAGGAACGGCAGCGCCATGCCGAGCCCAAGCGCCGCGAACACGACGAGCGTCATGATCGCCGGCTGCGCGAGCGCGAAGCCGAGTGCCGCGCCCATGAACGGCGCGGTGCAGGGCGAGGCGATGACCACGGCCAGCACGCCGGACAGAAACGCGTTGGCGTAGGGGTTGTGCGCCGTCCAACCCGCGGCGGACGCCGGGACCATCATCGCGAACTCGAACACGCCCGACAGGTTGAGCGCGAGCACGAAGAACAGCAGGGCGAGCGCGGTTATCACCGCCGGCGACTGCAGCTGGAAGCCCCAGCCGAACTGCTCGCCCGCGGCGCGGAACGCGAGCAAGAGCGCGGCGAGCGCCAGGAAGGTAACGATCACGCCGGCGGCGAAGCTCGCGCCTTCGAGCCGCAGGTGCGCGCGATTGCCGTGCCCCGGCTTGGCGAGCGACAGCGCCTTGAGCGACAGCACCGGGAACACGCAGGGCATGAGGTTCAATATCAATCCGCCGACGAACGCGAGCAGGATCGCGCCGACCAGCGTGATTCCCGCGGCACCGGCTGGCGACGGTGCGAGGCCGATCGGCGGCGCCGCGGCGATCACCGGCTTCGGGCCCGCGACGACGCCGCCGATGAGCGGCGTGGTCACCGTCATCGCGTGCACCTGCGTGTCGCCGCTCGCGAAGCCGCTGGCCGACGTCAGCACGCCCGCCACCTCGGTGAAACCGGGCACGAGCTGGTTGGCCACCGGCAGTGTCAGGACGAACGTGCCGTTGGGATCGCGGACCAGCGTCTGCCTGCCCGCAGGCTCGATCCGGCCTTCCTGGTACGGGAAGAAGTGCACCGACGTCGGCGTCGCGGCGCCGGCGGGCGCGGTCAGCGTGACGATGACCTTCTGACCCTCGCCGCGGGCGGATGCGACCCAGCCCGGCACTTTGCGAGGCAGCGCGTCGCGGGTGGCCGCGATCGCCTTGCCCCATTGCGGATAGACGTCGGCGCGCCCGGTCACCGGTAGCGCAAGCTCGAGGTTGGCCTCTTCCGGGATGCAGGTTTCGCGGCACACCAGCCATTCGGCCTTGGCGGCGAGCGTCAGCGTCTCCCCCGGTTTCGCCGACGCGGGCACCTGCACGTCGGTCAGCAGCAGGACCTCGCCTTCGTAGCCGTGGTTCATCAGCGGACCCACCGGCAGCGCGTGCGGCGCCGGCCATTGGATCGGGCCCGCGGCCGCGCCCTCGGGCAGCTTCCAGGTCAGCGCGGTCGGCAGGCCCGAATCCCCCGGGTTCTGCCAGTAGGTGTGCCAGCCGTCGGCCATCTTCAGGCGCAGGCCGACGGTGGTGGCCTCGCCCGGCACGAACGCCGTCCGCTCGGACACGAGCTCGGCTTCGACGTGCGGGGTCTTGACCGGGGCAGCCGCGGCCACGCCTGCCATGAAGGCGGCGAAGAAGGCGGCGGCGAGTCGGCTCGGCATGGCGTTGCTCAAGGCAAGTCAACAGGCGATGGGACGCGGCGCTTCCGGCGTCGGTTCCCGGCAAAGCTAGAATTATCCTCTTTCCCGCCCGGCGGCAGCCAAG
>JADLEZ010000316.1 GCA_020845855.1 Burkholderiales bacterium | reverse complement strand
GCGCCCTCGAGCTCCTTGCGCACGCCCGCGCTTTCGCTTTCCATGCGCGAGAGCTTGGTCCGGAACTCCTCGTTGCTCTGCTCGAAGCGCGCGACCTGCGCCCGGCGCTTCTCGAGCTCGGATTCGCGCTCCTTGAGCAGCGCCTCGAGCCGCTGCGTCTCGCTCGCGTTGCCGGCGGCGGCAGCGGCGATCTTTTGCTGCGTGATGGTCTCGATCTCCCGGCTCGACTTCAGGCGCTGCTGGTCGAGCTCCTGGCGCGCCTTGTCGAGCTCGCGCCGCGTGCGGTCGAGCTCCTTGCGCAAGGCGTCGAGCTCGGCGGCCGACACCGAGGGCGCGGCAGGCGGCGGCGTATCGAGGCTGACCGTTCCAGGCAGGCCCGCGGCCTGGCGATACAGCTTGAGGGCGGCGACCGGGTCCTGCGGCACGCCGCGCCCCTGCTCGTACAGGAACCCGAGATTGATGAGGGCGCGCGGGTAACCCTGATCCGCCGCCTTGCGATACCAGAACGCCGCCTTCGCGTAGTCGGGCGGGCCGCCGGCGCCGCGTTCGTAAATCTCGCCGACGTTGGTTTGCGCTTCCTTGTCTCCGGCCTCCGCGCCGGGCAGCCACACCTTGAGCGCGGTGCCGTAATTCGCGCGGTCGTAGGCGACGTACTCGCCGCCGCGGATCTCGCAGTCCGCGGCGCTGGTCTTCACCGCGCGGCCCGGCGCCATGTACGTCATGCGGGTGCCGAGCTGGCGCACCTGTCCGGGCAGCAGGCAATCGACGGTAAGCAGGCGATCGGCGCGCTGCTTGTCGGTCATCGCGACCGTTTGCGCGAGCGCTGGGGCAACGGCCGCGCCGACTGCCAGCGCGAGTGCGAGCGCCGTTCGGCGTAGCGAAAGGATTGCGCGTCGGGTCATGGCGGTTGCTCGCTTTGGGCTGTCGCTGTGCTGTACAGGACAAGCGAACAGCCGGACGTGATGCAAAAGTATACGGCGGTCCGCCGCCGCGCGATGCGGGATTTCGGGCGCGGGCAAGGCGATTATTCCGCAGGCAGCGCCTCGATGAAGCGCCGTGCGTCGGCTGCGTACGAGGGGTCGAGCGCGGCGGCTGCCCGCGCGTGCTCGCGCGCCTGCCGCGGGTCGCCCGCGCTCGCGTAGGCGGTCGCCAGCATGACGCGATAGCGGGCGACGCCGGGTCGCGCCGCGACCACCCGCTCGTACAGCGGGACGAGGCCGGCCGCGGGCTGCGCGGCAACGAAGGCGTGGGTCAACACGTAGACCTCGGGTTGCGTGTCCCAGTCCGCCCCCAGCGCGAGCGCGCGGTCGAGCGCGGCTTGCCCCTCTTCGCGCGAGCCCGTTCCCAGCAGCGCGAGCGCGCGTCCCCACGCAACCCACGCGATCCCGTCGTGCAGCGCGGCGACGCGCTCGAAGAGCTCGCGGGCGCGCCCGTAGTCGCGAGCCGTAAGATGCGTGACGCCGAGCTCGTAGTAGGCTTCGGGCCGGGACGGCGACAGCGCGATGGCGGCGCGCGACATACGCTCCGCGTCGCGCAAGCTGCGCGTGTCGAGCGCGCTGCGCTCGTTGTACAGGTTCGCCGCGCGCAGGAACGCGCGCACGTCAGTGGGCTCGCGCGCGAGCACCGCTTCGACTTCGCTGCGAAGCACGTCGAACAGGCCGGTCCATTGCGGCGATCGCGCGCGGCCGCTGTCGATGAATTCGTCCTCCATCGCGCGTGTGATCTCCGCCCGCGTGAAGCCCGCATGTGCGAGCGCTTGCCGGAACGCCGACACCGCCTCGGCAGGGGTTTGCGCCGCCAGCGCCCGCCGGCCGGCGACGGCGGCGGCGTAGGGCAGCGCATTGGCCCATACGAGCGTGGCTACGACCGCGATACCGGCTCCGGCCACTGCGACGGTCCTGCCCGCCGACCAGCCGGCCGGCGCATACGCCCGGCGCGGCGTGGGCGCAACGCGGCCGGCGAGAAAGGCCGCGAACGCGAGCAGCAGGAAGAACAGCAACTGGCTCACCGGGGTGTCGAACAGGAAGAGGTTCTGCACGAAGTACGCGATGCCGAGCATGAGCGCGGTCGCGCCGACGGCCTTGTCCGACGGCGCGGTGGACCGCCGCACGTAGCGCGCGAGGCCGATGCCCGCGGTCGCGAACAGGGCGAGGTAAGCGATCGTTCCGGTGAGGCCGGTCTCGACCGCGACGTCGGCGATCTTGTTGTGCGCGTGATCGAACCATTGCTCGAGCTCGGGCGCCGATGGGTCGTAGTGACGGTCGAAGGCGACCCGGTAGTGCTCGGGTCCCCACCCGAGCACGGGTCGCTCCGCCCACGCGGCCGCGGAAATCGATACCGAGCGCAGCCGTGTGCGGATCGAGGGGTCGGCGAGCGACGAGCCGGCGAGCCGCTGCACGATGTGCGGCATGGCCGCGAGAAGCTCGGTCCCGTGCAGGGCGCGGATCGCGAGCGGAAGTACGAGGAGCGCCGCGAGCGCCGCCGCGGCCGCGGCCCGGCGCATGCCGCGCGCGTACACGGCGAGCGCACCCGCCCCGCAGGCCAGCGCGACGTAAAGACCAACCCAGGCGCCGCGACTCGCCGCGACCGCCAGTACCACGACGTTGACCCCGAGCAGGGTGAAGGCGACAAGGCGCATCCAGCGCATCCGCTCCCAGGCGAGGACGAAGCCGGCGAAGAACACCTGGAACAGCGCATAGGTCGCGAGGAGGTCGGGATGGCCGAGGGTGGCCAGCGGACGCACGCGAACAGGGAGTGTGGATGCGGACGCGGCAATGGTCAGCGCCTCGTGCAGCGCGTATGCGGCCACCACCGCGCTCGTCGCGAGCGAGACCTCGAACAGCCGCAGCCAGTCCGCGCGCGTGCGCAGCACCGCGTGCGCGATCGCGAACAAAAGCGCGCCGTGCAGGAGTGCGAAGACGCCGTTCATGCGCGCGAGGTTGCCCCAGAAGCTGCGGTACGCATCGACGCCGGCCGCTGCCGCCAGCAGCGCAACCGCGCAGTACGCGAGGACCGCCCACGAAATCAGGCAGGCGCGCGGACGGAACCGGGGCTCGCGCAGCACGAGGGCGAACCAGCAGAGTGCCGCGAGCTCGATCACAACCCGCGCGGCGAACCCCTTCGCCGACTGCACCGGGAACAGCGCCGCGCCGGAGCTCGCGAGCGGCACCAGCATCACGCACCAGAGCAGCGCGACGGTCGCGCGGCGAAGGAGCTCGCCGCTGGCGGATAACGGTGCGTGCGGCGGCGCGGCGGTCAAGGTGAATGTTCGGGTTAGCCGATCGAGCGGACCGGTATTGCCGCCAAGGATATTGGCCGTTATGATCCATCAGGCTGCCGAGGGTGGTCCAGTGCGCGGGCCGGAATTCCGACAAGTTGCGCACGAGGGGACGGATCATGAAGACAAAGCTCTGCGCTTTGCTGTCGTGTTTCCTCGGGCTGTTCCTCGTCCTTCCGGCCGCAGCACAATCCCCGCGTCCCAAGCCCTTTGCCGACGAGACGTGGCTGCCCGGCCGCGTCGCCGCCGCGGTCGCGAAGGTGGGCGTGCATCGAGCCGGCGTGGCCACGCCCTCGGGCTGCTTCCTGGCGGCGGACCCCGTTTCCCTTCCCGCCGGCGGCGGCCCGGTGCAGTTGACGATGGTCTGCACGTCGGGTGACCCTCCCACCGCTTATGCGTGGCAGGGGGAGGGCGTGACCGGGAAGACGACCGCTGTCGTCTTGACTTCGATCATCAGCACAGCGTCGTTCAGCGCGACGGCGAGCAATTCGGCCGGTTCGGAGACGGCCATGACCACCGTCCCGGTCCTGGTCGCGATCCAGCTCTCGCCGTCGACGCTGCCCAACGGCATGGTCGGCACTCCCTACAGCCAATCGTTCAGCGCCTCCGGCGGCACGCCCCCGTACTCGTTCAGCCGCACCAGCGGCGCGCTGCCGCCCGGCTTGCAGCTCGCTGGCAATGTCCTGTCGGGCACGCCGACCCGACCCGGGGACTACCCGTTCCGGATTGCGGTCACCGACAGCAGCGGGAACAGCGGCTTTCTCGATTACACCCTGCGGATCGCGGACTCGCCGATCCTGCTGTCGCCTTCGACGCTGCCTGCCGGCACGGCCAACGCGCCGTACAGCGCCACCGTCACCGCGACGGGGGGCACCGGTGGTTACGTGTTCACGCTGGCGGGTACGCTGCCACCCGGCGTGACCTTCTCTGCCCAAGGCGTGTTTTCGGGCACGCCGGTGGCCGCCAGCTCGTCGACGGTCACGGTGACGGCCACCGACAACGCAGGCAATCGCGGCAGCCGCGAATACGTGCTGGCGATCAGCGCGGCGCCGGTGTCGATCACCCTGGCGCCCACGACGCTACCTAGCGGCACCGTCGGCACCGCCTATCCCGCCACGCAGGTCACGGCGTCCGGCGGAACGGCGCCTTACGTCTTCAGCGTCCAGGGCAGCCTGCCGCCCGGCTTGTCGCTATCGGCCTCGGGGCTGGTGAGCGGCACGCCGACGACCGCGAATCCATCCGCGTCGTTCACGATCGTGGCCACCGACAGCACCAGCGCCACGGGCAGCCGCGCTTACACCATCGTGATCGGCGCCGCGCCGATCGTGGTATCGCCGGCCTCGCTGCCGCCGGCGACGGTTGGCGTGCCCTACGCGCAGTCGTTCAGCGCGACCGGCGGATCGGGCACGTTCGCCTTCTCCGCGAGCGGAACGCTGCCGCCCGGCCTTGCGCTGTCCGGCAACGTCTTATCCGGCACGCCCACCGTGCAGGGCACCTCGAGCTTTACGATCATCGCCACCGACGCCACGGGCGCCACCGGCAACCGGGCGTACGCCCTGACGGTCTCGCCGTCGCCCGCGGCGCAAATCGAACCGGTGTCGCCGCGACAGCAGACGGCCACGGCCGGCCAGCCGCTGCCGTCGCCCCTCATCGTGCGGGTGGCTGACAGCAACGGCAAGCCGGTGGTCGGCGCACAGCTCACGGCGACGTCGACGGCGGCGGGCGACGTACTTGCCGGCCCGACCCCGGTCGCAGGCCAGCCGGGGCAGTACGCCTACAACGTCACCCTCGGCCCGAGCACGGGCGCGCGTACGATCTCGATCTGCGTGGTCGGGACGGCGCAATGCACGGCCTTCGTGATCGGCACCACGCAACAGCTCACCGACAGCGCGAAGCAGCTTACGGGTCCGCAAGCAATGGCGGCGATCGCGGCACCCACGCAGCAACTCGGCAACATCCAGCAGCACCTCGATAACCGGCGGCTGATGCGCACGCCGTCGGTCCTTCAGGGCCTGCAGGTGAACGTGGGCGGGCAGGCGCTGCCGGTGAGCGCGTTCGCACTCGCGCCCGCGGCGGACGGCAAGCCGCCGGCCGGCGGCGGGGCGGCCGCCGACGATCCGTTCGCGCGCTGGGGATTGTTCGTGCAGGGCGTGATCGACGTCGGCAAGGCGGACGCGACCAACGCGCAGCCCGCGTTCGACATCGACACCAAGGGGCTGACGCTCGGCGCCGACTATCGCCTCGACAAGGGCGTGCTCGGGGCGGCGTTGGGCCTCACCAAGTCGACGAGCGATTTGAGCAACGACGGCGGCGACCAGGACGCGCGGGGCTGGAGCGTTTCGCTGTTCGGGTCGTACGCGCCCAACGAGAACGCGTATATCGACTTGATCCTCAACTTCGGGCGCAACAAGTTCGACACCACGCGCAAGGCGCCGGCGCCGGGATCGGGTGCGACCGCCGAGTACAACAGCAGCCCGCGCGGCGACCAGTTCGGTGCGTCGCTGTCCGCCGGCTATCAGTTCTATCGCCAGGCGCTGACGCTGTCGCCCTACGCGCGGGTGGAGTACGTCACCGCCGATATCGACTCGTTCACGGAGTCGGGCGGGGAGGGCGCGCTGGAGGTGAGCGGCCAGCGCTACTCGAACACCGTGCTGACGCTGGGCGGACTCGCGCAGTACTCGTGGAGCCAGTCGTGGGGCGTGCTCGTGCCGTACGGCCGGCTCGAGCTGCAGTACGTCGCGCAGAGCAGCAGCGACGCGGTGACGGCGCAGTACGCCCCCATCGGCCTCGCCAACTCGCCGGTGGGCATTCCGGTGGTCGATGTCGACAAGACGTTCGGCACCATCGCCGTGGGCGCGACCGCGGTCCTGCCGCGGGGTGTCAGCGGCTACTTCAACTACCAGTACCTGTTCGGCAACGACGACTTCCGCAGCAGTCGTTACACGCTCGGCCTGCGAGTCCAGTTTTAGCGTGAAAGATGCGGTGCCTCGAAGTCTCTTTCATCTTCAGGGGTGGCGCCAGCCACCATGATCGCTCGTTGGTAATCTCGTCCGCAAATTGCGTGTCCGCAGTCGCTACGTCTCGGCTCCTTGTTCCGGATTGCCGGGGCCAGCGATCGCGTGTCGCCTCGCGGCGCCGCCTCGCAAGTGCTCGCCGCCCGGAGGGGCAAGCTGCTCGCGTCGCCCGGGCTGCGCAATTTGCGATCGGTGAGCAGTCCGTTGAAAACCCCACTGTGTCATCCCGAGGAGCGAAGGCGACGAGGGATCTGCTTTACGCAACTCGCTGATTCGACGCGAAAGCGGATCCCTCGCTGCGCTGAAGGATGACACCGGATTGGGGATACGATCGCGAAATTCAACAAGCTGTTACGCCAGCGCGAAGCCTTCCGCACGAAGAGTTACCTCCGCCACTCGTCGATGAGCGAGGCCACGAGGCCGGTCCACCCGGTCTGGTGCGAGGCGCCCAGGCCCACACCGGTGTCGCCATGGAAGTACTCGTGGAACAGGATCAAGTCGCGCCAGTGCGGATCGTCCTGCAGCCTCTCGACGTCGCCGTACAGCGGCCGCTTGCCTTGCGCGTCGCGGGTGAAGATCGAGATCAGCCGGTCGGCGAAGCCGCGCGCCATGGCGTCGATCGTGGTCGGCGGCTCGTCGGGCACGCAGTTGCCGATGGTGAGCAGCGGTCCGTACGCCTTGCCCAGCTTGCGCAGCGACTCGATCATCATGAAGGTGGTCGGGAACCACACCGGGCCGCGCCAGTTCGAGTTGCCGCCCTTGAGCATCTCGATCGATTCCGCGGGCTCGTAGCCCACACGGCTGTCGGCGAACACGAACGGGTGCGCCTGGTGCCACTTCGACAGGCTCCGCAGCCCGTACTCGGAGCGGAACTCCGCGGGGTCCCAGATGCGCTCCAGCAGGTGGATGAGCTGGCGCTGGTCCACGATCGCGAGGATGTGCACCTTCGTCCCGCCGCGGGTGACGGTGGTCACGCAAGGTCGCACCAGGTCCTGCCGGTTGGCCATGAACCACCGGAAATTCGACGCGAACTCGGGGAAGGCGTCGATCCACGATTCTTCGAGCCGTTCGATCGCGTACAGGGGGATGATGCCGACCAGCGAGCGGACCCGGAACTTGTGGAAGCTGCCGTCGGCGTAGCGCAGGACGTCGTAGAAGAACAGATCGCGCTCGTCCCACAACTGGTAGCTGCTGCGGCCCATCTGCTTCATCGCCGCGGCCACGTACACGTAGTGCTGGAAGAACTTGGTCGCAAGCGATTCGTACGCGCGGTTGTCGCGCGCGAGCTCGAGCGCGATGCGCATGAGGTGCAGGCAGAACGCCCCCATCCAGCCGGTCGCGTCCGACTGCTCGAGCTTGGCGCCGCGCGGCAGCTCGTGGCTGCGGTCGATCACGGTGATGTTGTCGAGGCCCAGGAAGCCGCCCTCGAACACGTTGTTGCCCTCGCTGTCGACCTTGTTGACCCACCACGCGAAATTGATGAGGAGCTTGTGGAAGCATTGCTCCAGGAACCTGCGGTCGGGCTTGCCGCTGCGCACGCGGTCCATGTTGTACACGCGCCAGACCGCCCACGCCTGCACCGGCGGGTTGAGGTCGGAGAACTCCCATTCGTACGCCGGGATCTGGCCGCTCGGGTGCTGGAACTGGTCGGCGAGCAGAAGCCATAGCTGCTCCTTCGCGAATTCCGGGTCGACCAGCGCCAGCGGCACGCAGTGGAATGCGAGGTCCCACGCCGCG
Organism: Burkholderiales bacterium; assembly: GCA_020845855.1. Taxonomy (GTDB): domain Bacteria; phylum Pseudomonadota; class Gammaproteobacteria; order Burkholderiales; family Casimicrobiaceae; genus VBCG01. The sequence goes on along the minus strand of JADLEZ010000316.1, from coordinate 517 downwards.
AACCACGGATACTCCCACTTGTCCGGCATCGACAGCACGCGCATCGAGTTCAGATGCAGCCAGCGCGTGTTGCGCCCGTGCCGGCGCGACTGCGGCGGCGGATGGCTCGGATTGTCGCCTGCAAGCCATGCCGCCACGTCGTAGGCGTAGAACTGCTTGCTCCACAGCATGCCGGCGAGCGCCTGGCGCTGGATGCGCCGCTCGTCGTCGGTGGCTTGCGGCGGGTGCACGGCGGCGTAAAACTCGTCGGCCTCGGCGCGGCGCTCGGCGACGATATGTTCCACCTCGGCGAGGGGGGCTTTCGCCACGCCATCGCACAAGCGCAGGTGAAACACCGCCGCGCCGCCGGCGGGCACGACGCGCGCCGCGAAGTGAAAGCCCGCCTTGGTGCCCGATTCCGCCGGATTGACCGCATCGTCGTCGCCATCGACGATCAGGCGGTGGAAGGCGTCCTTGACGAACGGGCTGCGGCTTTGCGCGTGCGGCCCGAACGCGCGCGGCGCGTTGGTCTCGTTGT
>JADLEZ010000315.1 GCA_020845855.1 Burkholderiales bacterium | reverse complement strand
TGCGCGCCGACCAGTGGCTCGCCAACCATCCCGACGCGCCGGCGGAAGCCCGCAAGGCGATCAAGCGCTCGCTGCGCGACGCCTTCTACCAGGACGCCGACGACTGGAAGCGCAGCGTGTACGTGCAGGCCCTCGCACACACGCGGGCCGCGGTCGCGCGCCTGGCGGCATGAACGACGTCGCCGCCCACGTCGCCGCACCGCCGTCGCTTGCAGCCCGCCTGCGCGCGGCCTGGGACGGCGATATCGCGTGGAGCTTCCGCCACTCTCCGGTGGCGATCGTATCGCTCGCCGTGTTCGCCGTGTGCGTGATCGCCGCGCTCTTCGCGCCGTGGGTGGCGCCGCACAACCCGTTCGACCTCAAGACGCTGAGTCTCGCCGATGCGCGGCTGCCTCCGGGCTGGGTCGAAGGCGGCAAGGCGGCGTTCCCGTTCGGCACCGACGACCAGGGGCGCGACGTCTTCTCGGCGATCATGTTCGGGGCGCGCATCTCGCTCCTGGTCGGCCTCGCCTCCGTTGCCTTCGCCATGGTGGTCGGCGTGGGCCTGGGCCTCGTGGCCGGCTACGTCGGCGGCAGGATCGACGCCTTCATCATGCGCGTGGCCGACGTGCAGCTTTCGTTCCCTGCCATCCTGATCGCGCTCCTGATCGACGGCGTGGCGCGCATCGCGCTGCCGCGCGGCGCGCACGACCAGGTCGCGGTCTACGTGCTCGTGCTCGCGATCGGGCTGTCCAACTGGGTGCAGTACGCGCGCACGGTGCGCGGCTCGACGATGGTCGAAAAGAGCAAGGAGTACGTGCAGGCGGCGCGGGTGATCGGCCTGGCCCCCCGGGCGATCATGACGCGCCACCTCCTGCCCAACGTGCTGGGCCCGGTGCTGGTGCTCGCCACGATCAACATCGCAACCGCGATCCTGACCGAGGCCACGCTGTCGTTTCTCGGCGTCGGCGTCCCCCCGACCGAGCCGTCCCTGGGCACGCTGATCCGCATCGGCAACGAATTTTTGTTCTCGGGCGAGTGGTGGATTACCATTTTCCCGGGCATCGCGCTGGTGGTACTGGTGCTGTCGATCAATCTCCTGGGCGATTGGCTGCGCGACGCCCTGAACCCCAAGCTGCGCTAATTGGCGCTAATTGGGGTCAGAGTCGAAATTCGTATCGAGAATGGGGTCAGAGTCGAATCTCGGCCGGAGCGCGTTTCCTGGAATCGATCCAGGCCCGCGCGTGTTCGCAGAAGAGCGGGATTTCCCTTTGCGAGAGGAGCGATTGCGATGCGCAAACTGTACCTGCTGATGGTGCCTGCGCTGCTCGCGCCGGTCTTCCTGGTCGGATGCCAGACGTGGGGGCCGACCTGGAGCGAGCTCACCGGCCAGCGCTTCAACGTGACGATCGTCAACCGGCGGCCGACGGCCATCGATCGCGTCGACAACCAGGGCGCGTTCCCGAATCCGAACCTCGTCAGGGTCGAGCCGGGCGAGCGTCGCGTCGTCCTGCAGGCGCCGGCACCCGGCTGGCCCGGCGGCGCGCCGCTGCAGGTGATGATGCTCAACGTGGAGCCCTGCAAGCGGTACTACCTCAACGCGCAGTTCGAGAACACGGTCTCGACCAACTGGACCCCGGTCGTCGACTTCGTGGAACCGGTCGCCGGCTGCCAGTTGCCGACCAAGACCGCCGCCAAGTGACGTGAGTGACGTGAGCGGCGCAGCGCCGCTTCGGGGAGAAGACGTTACGGCGGCGCAGCCGCTGCTCGCCGTCGAGGGTCTGCGCGTCGAGTTCCCGACGCGTCGCGGCACGCTCGTTGCGGTGCACGACGTCTCGTTCGCCATCGCGCCCGGCGAAGTGCTGGGTGTCGTCGGCGAGTCGGGCGCCGGCAAGTCGTTGACCGGCAGCGCCATCATCGGGCTCATCGATCCGCCCGGACGCATCGCCGCCGGGCAGATCCGGCTCGCCGGCCGGCGCATCGACAACCTGCCGTACGAAGCCATGCGCCACGTGCGCGGGCGCGAGATCGGCGCGGTGTTCCAGGATCCGCTCACCTCGCTCAATCCGCTGTACGCCGTCGGCCGCCAGCTCGTCGAGACGATTCGCACACACCTGCCGATGAGCCAAAGCGAGGCGCGCGCGCGCGCGATCGGCTTGCTGGAGGAGGTCGGCATCCCGGCGGCGGCGCGCCGCATCGATCACTATCCGCACCAGTTCTCGGGGGGGATGCGCCAGCGGGTGGTGATCGCGCTCGCACTGGCGGCCAAGCCCAAGCTCATCGTCGCCGACGAGCCGACCACCGCGCTCGACGTGTCGATCCAGGCGCAGATCATCCAGCTCCTGAAGCGGCTGTGCCGCGAGCACGGCACGGCGGTGATGCTGGTTACCCACGATATGGGCGTCATTGCGGAGACGGCCGATCGGGTCGCGGTGATGTACGCGGGGCGCATCGTGGAGATCGGACCGGTCGCCGATGTCATCCATCGCCCGCAGCACCCGTATACCGTGGGCCTCATGGGGTCGATTCCCTCGATCGTGGAGGAGCGGGACCGCCTGACCCAGATCGACGGCGCGATGCCGCGCCTGACCGCAATTCCACCCGGCTGTGCGTTCCATCCTCGTTGTTCGCATGCGTTCGAGCGTTGCCGCCACGAGCGGCCGGAGTTGATTCCCGCGGGGGTCACGCGAGCGGCCTGCTGGCTGCGGATCGACCAGGTCGTTGCGAGTCGAGGCGGCGGCCGATGACGGACATCCTGCTCGAGCTCGACCACGTCGCGCGCTACTTCGACGTGTCGCCGCCGTGGCTCAACCGCGTGCTGGAACGGCGGGGCCGGGTCATCCTCAAGGCGGTCGACGGCATCGACCTCGCCATCCGCAAGGGCGAGACGCTCGCGCTCGTCGGCGAGTCCGGCTGCGGCAAGTCGACCGTCGCGCGCGTGATCGTCGGCCTGTATGGACCCACGCGCGGCAGCGTGCGCTACCAAGGCGTGCCGCTCGCGGGCGAGGGCGCGATCACCGATGGCCGGCGGCTGCGGCAAACCCGGCGCGGCATGCAGATGATCTTCCAGGACCCCTACGCAAGCCTCAATCCGCGCTGGCGTGTGGCCGATATCGTGGCCGAGCCGCTGCGCGCGCACTCGCCGGAGCTGTCCAAAGCGAAGCTCGACGCGCGCGTTGCGGCCCTGCTTGCCCAGGTCGGCCTCGCCGCCGCCGACGGCAGCAAGTACCCGCACCAGTTCTCGGGCGGGCAGCGCCAGCGCATCTCGATCGCGCGCGCGCTGTCGACCAATCCCGCGTTCCTGGTGTGCGACGAGCCCACCTCCGCGCTCGACGTCTCGGTGCAGGCGCAGGTGTTGAACCTGATGCGCGACCTGCAGCGCACGCTCGGCCTCACGTATCTTTTCATCTCGCACAACCTCGCGGTCGTGCACCACATCGCGGACCGCGTCGGCGTGATGTACCTCGGGCGCCTCGTCGAAGTCGCGCCTACGCACGAGCTGTTTGCTCACCCGCAGCATCCGTACACACGCATGCTGCTCGACGCCGTGCCCGACCTCGAGATGACCGGCAAGGCGCGCACCGCGGTCGCCGGCGAAGTGCCCAATCCGCTCGACCCGCCGTCCGGATGCACATTCCATCCGCGCTGCCCGAATGCGGACGAGCGCTGCCGCCGGGAGCCGCCGAGGCTTCGGCCAAGTGCAGCCAACGGCGGCGAGGCCGCCTGCCATGCGGTGGCAGAGGGACGGCTGCCGCCGCGCACGATTGCGCTCGCGGTCGCCTGAGTCACCCCTCGGAGGGGCTTGCGTTCCGCTATAATTTCGCGGTTTAGCCGTTCCTTCGCGAAAGACCTTCCTTGCGCCTCACCCAGATCAAGCTCGCGGGCTTCAAGTCGTTCGTCGACCCCACCACCATCGGCACGCCGGGACAGCTCGTCGGCATCGTCGGGCCCAACGGCTGCGGCAAGTCCAACGTGATCGACGCCGTGCGCTGGGTGCTCGGCGAATCGAAGGCTTCCGCCCTGCGCGGCGAGTCGATGCAGGACGTCATCTTCAACGGCGCGGGCGAGCGCAAGCCGGTCGGCCGTGCGTCGGTGGAGCTGCACTTCGACAACAGCCTCGGCCGCATCGGCGGGCAGTGGGGGCAGTACGCCGAGATCTCGATCAAGCGCGTGCTTACCCGCGACGGCGATTCCACGTACTACATCAACGGCATCCCGGTGCGGCGCCGCGACATCCACGACCTCTTCCTCGGCACCGGCCTGGGTCCGCGCGCGTACGCGATCATCGAGCAGGGGATGATCTCGCGCGTGATCGAAGCGAAGCCCGAGGACCTGCGCATCTTCCTCGAGGAAGCGGCGGGGGTGTCGAAGTACAAGGAGCGGCGCAAGGAAACCGAGGGGCGCCTCGCGGATACCCGCGAGAACCTCGCGCGCGTGGAGGACATCCGGCTCGAGCTCGGCAACCAGCTCGAAAAGCTCGACCAACAGGCGCAGGTGGCGACCCAGTATCGCGAGCTCGAAGCGCGGCTTCTCGCCTCGCAGCATCTTTTGTGGTTCGCGAAGCAGCAGGAGGCGGTGCGCCAGCGCGAGCGGGCCACGGCCGACATGGCCTCTCTGACCGTCGCGCTCGAAGCCGTGCAAGCGGAGATCCGGGCAGCAGAAGCCAAGCTCGAAGCGCTGCGCGGCGACCATTACCGCGCCGGCGATGCGCTGCACGACAAGCAGGGCGCGTTCTACGCCGCGAACGCGGAAGTCACCCGCCTCGAGCAGCAGCTTTCGTTCGCGCGCGAATCGCAGACCCGCATCGCGCAGCAGGTGACGCAGACCAACGAGACGCTCGCGACGCTAGCCGCGCTCGAAGCGTCGATCGCGCAGGAGCGCATCGCCGCGGAAACGACGCTGTCCGAAGCGCTGGCCGTGCGCGAATCGGCGGCACGCAACGAGGCGGTCGCGCATTCGGAAATGCCGCCGCTCGAAGCGGCCGTGGAGCGCGCGGAAGGCGGCTTGGCCGTGCGCCAGCGCGAAATCGGGCAGACCGAGCAGGCGCTGCGGGTCGCGGAGACCCGCCGTGAAAGCGCCGGCGCCACGCTGACCGCGTTGGACGAGCGGCTGGCGCGCCTCACACAGGAGCTCGCTGCGCTCGGCGCGCCGGAAACCGAGGCGCTGCGCGACGTCGAAGAGCAGCTTGAGCAGGAGAACGCCGACCTCGCCGGCAAGCAGGAGGCGCTGGATGCCCTGCGTGCCAGCGTCGAGGAACTGCAGGGCCGGCAGCGCGAGACCGCCGGGGCGTGGGAACGCGAGAGCCGGCGCTTGGCCGATCTGGAAGCGCGCCAGCAGGCGCTTGCCGCGCTGCAGGCGAAGATCGGCCACGGGACCGACATCGACGGCTGGCTTGCGGATCACGGCCTCGCGCAGGCGCGACGCCTGTACCAGATGCTCGATATCGAGCCCGGTTGGGAAGACGCGCTCGAGGCCGTGCTGCGCGAGCGCCTGTCCGCGCTGGAGCTCGATCGGCTCGACCAAGTCACCGAGTGGGTCGCGGGTGGCGCGCAGCTGCCGCGGCGGCTTGCCGCGTTCACCCCCGCGCCCGCGCGCCATGAACCGGCTGCGGTGCACGATGCGCTGCTCGCCAAGGTGCGCTTCAAGCGACCCGAGGCGGCGCGGGTCCTCGCCGACGGTCTGGCAGGCGTTCGCTGCCGCGACAGCCTCGCGGGGGCGCTGGCCGAGCGCGAGGCGCTCGCGGCGGGCGAAGCGTTCGTCACACCGGCGGGACACCTCGTCACGTCGCAGGCGGTGGCCTTCTTCGCGCCGGATCACGAACTGCACGGGGTGCTCGCGCGCCAGCGCGAGCTCGACGAACTGGAGGGCACGATTGCGCAGGCCCGCAAGAGTGCAGCGGACGCGACGGCCGCGCGCGACACCGTGGACACCGAGCTCACCGCGGCGCAGCAGACCTATCACGCCGAAAGCCAGGCCGTGGCGTCGCAGCAGCGGCGCGCGCACGACCTCGAGCTCGAGCTCGTGCAGTTGAAGCAGGCGGCCGAAGCGGCGCAGGCGCGCCGCACCCAGTTCGCCGACGAGTCGAGCCAGGTCGCGGCGCGGGTTAGCGAAGGGCAGGCGCAGCGCCGCGCGATCGACGCCGAAATTGCCGACCTGTCCTCGCGCCTGCACGACGAGATGGAGCAACGCGAAACCGCACGTCACGTGCGCAACGAAACCGAGGTCGCGCTCGTGAAGGGCCGCGAGCGCGTTCGCGCCGCCGAGCGCGCCGCCCAGGAGGCCGACTTCGCCGAACGCCGATGCCGTGACCGCCTCGCGGAGCTCGAGCGGCGCCGCTCGGACCTCGCGGCGCAGGGCGAGCAGCAGCGCACGCTGCTGGGGCAGTTGTCGACAGAGCATGAGGCCATCGATTGGACGCCGGTGGAGCGCTCGCTTGCCGCCCAGCTCGACGTGCGAGCCGCCGCCGAGCAGGCGCTGGCCGCGGCGCGCGATCACCTCGAAGCGCTGGGCGCCAACCTGCGCGAAGCCGACGAGGCGCGGCTTGCGGCCGACCAGAAGCTCGAGCCCGCGCGCGCGAAGATCCAGGACATGCAGTTGAAGGAACAGGCAGCCGCGCTCGCCGAGCAGCAGTTCACCGAGCAGCTCACCGAGGCCAAAGCCGACGTCGCGGCGCTTCCCGAAGCGCTCAAGGCGTGGGGAAGCGCACGCACGCTGCCGGCGGAGATCGAGCGCCTGCACGCCGCCATCGCCGAGCTGGGCGCGGTCAACCTCGCCGCACTCGACGAGCTTGCGCAGGCGCGCGAGCGCAAGGAGTACCTCGACCGCCAGGCGGCCGACCTCACCGAGGCGATGACCACGCTCGAAACCGCGATTCGCCAGATCGACCGCGAGTCGCGCGAGCTCCTGCAGCAGACGTTCGACGCGGTCAACGCCAACTTCGCCAAGCTCTTTCCGGCGCTGTTCGGCGGTGGCACCGCGCGACTCGTGCTGACCGGTGAGGAGATCCTCGACTCCGGCGTGCAGGTGGTGGCGCAGCCGCCGGGCAAGCGCAACACATCGATTCATCTGCTGTCCGGCGGCGAGAAGGCGCTGACCGCGATCGCACTCGTGTTCGCCCTGTTCCAGCTCAATCCCGCGCCGTTCTGCCTGCTGGACGAGGTGGACGCGCCGCTGGACGACCCCAACACCGACCGCTTTTGCGCGATGGTGCGGGAGATGGCGGGCACCACCCAGTTCCTGTTCATCTCGCACAACAAGATCACGATGGAGATGGCGAGCCAACTCGTCGGCATCACCATGCCCGAGCCGGGCGCCTCCCGCGTCGTCGCGGTGGACATCGCGGAAGCGCTGACGCTTGCCGCGTAGGGTCGGATCCGACTTTCGTCTTGCGGGCGCGGCAGCATGCGAGAGCAGAGAATCGACTCTGACCCCATTTAGCAATGGAGTATCGACTCTGACCCCATTTCCGAATGAGGTTATCGTCGCGCGGCGCGCTATACTCTGCCGTTATGTTAAAGGTGCGTGAATGACCTGGCCGCCGAGTCCGCTGCAGTTGGGCGCGATCGTCGCCGGTGTCCTGGTCGTCGTGGCGGTCATCGTCTACAACTGGTGGGTCGAGCGGCGCGTGCGCCGCCGGATCGAGACCGCCTTCCGCAAGCCTGCGGCGAGCGCTAGCGCAGAAGTACGCGTCGAGCCGACGCTGAATCGTGCGAGCGAGCCGCCTGCGGACGCCGCGCCCGCCTATCGTCCCGCTGGACAACCCGAAGCGTCGTCGTTCACGCCGCCGATGGAAGTCATCGGACACGACGATGTCCCCGCCGGCCCGGCCCCGGCCACGCTGCCACCCGCGATCGGTCGCGCAACGGACTCCGATGCCGGCACGCAGCGCCGGCCCGACCCCGAGATCGAGTGCATCGTCACACTCCAGCCCGCGAAACCGGTGGGCGTGGGGGCCTTCGCCGCCGGCCTGCATGCGCGCCTCGGCAAGCGCTTGCGCTGGTTCGGGCGCACCGCGCCGGACGCGCCTTGGCAAACGCTCGCCACCGACACCCGGGGCGAGTTTATCGAGCTCGCAGCGTGCCTGCTCCTCGCCGACCGTAACGGTGCGGCGAGCCGCGCCCAGCTCGACACCTTCGTGCGGGTGATGGGCGACCTGGCGCCGCACCTTCCCGCCGCGATGTCGGTGCCCGACGTGCAGGCCGAAACCGACCGCGCGGAAGCGCTCGACCGCCTGTGCGCCGACGTCGACGTACAGGTGGGCCTCACGATCCTGATCGGCGGCGACGGCGGTGTCCCCGGGACCAAGCTGCGGGGGGTAGCCGAGGCGGCCGGCTTCCGTCTTTCCGCCGGCGGCCGTTTCGAGTGGACGCAGGACGACACCGGCGCCGTTCTCTACACCCTGCAGAACCTGCGCAACGAACCCTTCACCGTCGACTCGCTGCGCTTGTCCTCGACCAACGGCGTGGTGTTCGTGCTCGACGTGCCGCGGGTCGGCGATCCCCCGCGCGCTTTCGACCAGATGAAGCTCGCCGCCCGCCGCCTCGGCGTGAACCTGGGTGGCGAGCTGGTCGACGACAATCGCCGTCCGCTCGACGAGGCCGCGCTCGCGAACATCCGCAAGCAGGTCGAGTCCGCGGCGGGCGCGCTGCGCGAAAGCGGCATTGAGCCGGGCAGTCCGCGGGCGCTGGCGCTGTTTGGCGCATGAATGCTGCCGTGCCTGCGGCAGTCTCCCGCCGCGTCGCTGCCCTTCGATCCGAGATTCGCGAGCACGACCGCCGCTACTACAACGAGGACGCGCCGACGATCAGCGACGCCGAGTACGACGCGCTGTTTCGCGAGCTGGTCGCGCTGGAAGCCGAACACCCGGAGCTGCGCACACCGGATTCGCCCACGCAGCGGGTCGGGGGTGCCCGCGCCGCGGAGTTCGCGCCGGTCAGGCATCGCGTGCCGATGCTCTCCATTCGCACCGAGACCGACACCACCGCCGCCGGCGCCGCCGAGTTCGATGCGCGCATCCGCCGCGAGTTGAAGCTCGCGTCCGATGCGCCGCCCATGGTGTACATGGCCGAGCTCAAGTTCGACGGCGTGGCGATGAGTCTGCGGTACGAAAACGGTGCGCTCGCCGTGGCTGCCACCCGGGGCGACGGCGAAACCGGCGAGGACGTCACCGCCAACGTGCGCACCATCCCGGCCATCCCGCAGCGGTTGCGCGGCAAGCCGCCGCCGGTGCTCGAGGTGCGCGGCGAGATCTACATGACCCGCGCCGACTTCGCCGCGCTCAACGCGCGCCAGCAGGCCGCCGGACAGAAGCTGTACGTGAATCCGCGCAATACGGCGGCGGGCGCCGTGCGCCAGCTCGATCCGGCGGTCACCGCGCAGCGCCCCTTGCAGTTCTTCGCCTACGGCATCGGCGAGGTCGAGGGCTGGCAACAGCCGCCCACACAAAGCGCGCTCCTCGATGCGCTTGCGGCTTTCGGCCTGCCGGTCAGCGCCGAGCGCAAGCTCGCGAAGGGCGCCTCGGATCTCGCCAAGTTCTACGAGCGCGTGCAAGCGCGGCGCGCGGACCTGCCGTTCGAGATCGACGGGGTCGTGTACAAGGTCGACAGCCTCGAGCTGCAGCGGGAGCTGGGATTCCGCACCCGCGAGCCGCGCTGGGCAGTGGCGCACAAATTTCCGCCAGAGGAGATGCCTGCGAAGCTCCTGGCCATCGACATCCAGGTCGGCCGCACCGGCGCGATCACGCCAGTGGCGCGCCTCGAGCCCGTCTTCGTCGGCGGCACCACGGTGACCAACGTCACGCTGCACAACGAGGACGAGATCAGGCGCCGCGACCTGCGCATCGGCGACACCGTCGTCGTGCGCCGCGCGGGCGACGTGATCCCGCAGGTCGTGCGCGCCATCCCCGAAAAGCGGCCGCCCGACGCGCGCGAGTGGCGGATGCCGAAGCGCTGTCCCGAGTGCGGCTCGACCATCGTGCGGCTGCCCGACGAGGCGATCGCCCGCTGCAGCGGCGGCCTCGTGTGCCCGGCGCAGCGTAAGCAGGCGCTGTTGCACTTCGCGAGCCGGCGCGCGCTCGACATCGAGGGCCTGGGCGACAAGCTCGTCGACCAGCTCGTCGACGGCGGCATCGTGCACACGCCCGCCGACCTGTACAAGCTCGGCCTTGCGAAGCTCGCCGCGCTCGAGCGCATGGCCGACAAGAGCGCCGGCAACGTGGTCGCGGCGATCGAGAAGAGCAAGCGCACGACGCTGTCGCGCTTCATCTACGCCCTTGGCGTGCGCCACGTCGGCGAAGCCACCGCGCGCGACCTGGCCCTTCACTTCGGCAGCCTCGACGCGGTGATAGCGGCCGACGAGGCGGCGCTCCTCCACGTCCGCGACGTGGGCCCGGTGCTCGCGGTGTCGATCGCGCGCTTTTTTGCCGAGCCGCACAACCGGGAGGTCATCGCGCAGCTGCGTGCCGCCGGGGTGCACTTCCCGGAAGGGCCGCCGAGCGCCGCTGCAGCGGCGGGCCCGCTCGCGGGTCTCACCTTCGTGCTGACCGGCACGCTGCCGACCCTGTCCCGCGACGACGCCAAGGCGCGCATCGAGAGCGCGGGCGGCAAGGTCGCCGGCAGCGTGTCGAAAAAGACGAACTCCGTCGTCGCCGGCGACGACGCCGGCAGCAAGCTTGCCAAGGCGAAGGAGCTCGGCGTCGCGGTCATCGGCGAGGAAGCCCTCTCAGAGCTCATCGGACAAGCCCCATGAAGATCACCAAAGCCGTGTTTCCCGTCGCCGGCCTCGGCAGCCGCTTCCTCCCCGCCACCAAGGCGAGCCCGAAGGAAATGCTGCCGGTGGTCGACAAGCCGCTCATCCAGTACGCGGTGGAGGAGGCCGCCGCCGCCGGCATCACCGACATGATCTTCATTACCGGGCGCAACAAGCGGGCCATCGAGGACCACTTCGACAAGGCCTACGAGCTCGAGACCGAGCTCGCGCTGCGCAACAAGTCGGCGTTGCTGGAGTCGGTGCAGGCGGCGACCCCGCGGGGCATCAACTGCATCTACATCCGGCAATCGGAAGCCCTTGGCCTCGGCCACGCGGTGCTGTGCGCGGCGCCGGTGGTCGGTGACCAGCCCTTCGCGGTGATTCTCGCCGACGACCTGATCGACGCGCAGGTGCCCGTGATGAAGCAGATGGTCGAGGTCGCAAGTCGCGAGAAGGTGTCGGCCATCGGCGTGATGGAGGTGCCCGCGGACGACATCGGGAGCTGGGGCATCGTCGAGACCGCGGGCAGCGATGCCGCCGCGCGTGTGGCCGCCATCTCGCGCGTCGTGGAAAAGCCGAAGCCCGGCACCACGCCGTCCACGCTCGCGGTGGTCGGCCGCTACGTGCTCACCCCCGCCATTTTCGAGCATCTGCGCAGCATCCAGGCCGGCGCCGGCGGCGAGATCCAGCTCACGGATGCCATCGCGCGCCTGCTTGCGCACGAGCGCGTGGTGGCCTACCGCTTCGAGGGGCGCCGCTACGACTGCGGGCGCAAGCAAGGCTACCTCGAGGCCACGGTGGACTTCGGCTTGAGGCACGCCGAGACCGGCGCCGAGTTCAGGCGGTTCTTGGCAAGCCGCGACTTCAAGCGATGACGCTGAACGAGCTTCGCTACCTGGTGGCCGTGGCGCAGGAGCGCAACTTCGGGCGCGCCGCGCAGAAGTGCTTCGTGAGCCAGCCCGCGCTGTCGGTGGCGATCCAGAAACTCGAGGACGAACTCGGCACGCTCGTGTTCGAGCGCGGCAAGAGCGAGATCACCGTGACGCCGGTCGGCGAGCGCATCGTCGAGCAGGCGCAGCGGGTGCTGGAGGAATCCTCGCGCATCCGCGAAATCGCCCAGTCGGGACGCAACC
>JADLEZ010000314.1 GCA_020845855.1 Burkholderiales bacterium | reverse complement strand
ACGCTTTGCCGGTTGTGTACCTCGCGCGCCACGGCGAGACGGCGTGGACGCTGTCCGGCCAGCACACCGGCCTCACCGATCTGCCGCTGACGGCGCGCGGCGAGGCCAACGCGCGCGCGCTCGGCGCGCGCCTCGCGGGGATGACGTTCTCGCTGGTGCTGACGAGCCCCCTCCAACGCGCGAAGCGCACCTGCGAGCTCGCGGGCTTCGGCGCCGTGGCGGTGGAGGACCGCGACCTCGTGGAATGGGACTACGGCGACTCCGAGGGCAAGCGCACCGCCGAGATCCTGCAGGCGCGGCCCGGCTGGCAGCTCTTTCGCGACGGCTGCCCCGGGGGAGAGTCGCCGGAGCAGGCGGGCGGGCGCGCGGATCGGGTGATCGCCCGGATCCGCGCGGCGCCCGCGGGCAACGTCCTGCTCTTCTCGAGCGGGCATATACTGCGCACGCTGGGCGCGCGCTGGCTCGGGCTGCCACCCGCCGGTGGCCGCTACTTCCTTCTCGGCACCGCGAGCCTTTCCGCGCTCGGCTACGAGCACGACACGACCGAGCCGGTGCACCGGTTCTGGAATGAGCTTGCCAAGTGACCCGGAAACACGTCAAATTTCCACTTCCTCCCTTGCCAAGGTGAATTCGATGAAGGCGACCGCCAAGCTGCACGATCTGGGGCAGAGCCTGTGGCTGGACAACATCACACGCGATCTCCTCGAAAGCGGCACGCTCGCCCGCTACATCGCCGAGCTGTCGGTTACCGGACTCACGTCCAACCCGACCATCTTCGATCACGCGATCAAGGGCAGCGCCGATTACGACGCCGCGATCCGCAGCAAGCTGAAGGCGGGCAAGTCGGGCGAGGCGCTGTTCTTCGAGCTGGCGCTCGCCGACATCACGCGCGCGGCGGACCTGTTCCGCCCGATCTTCGACCGCACGCGCGGTGTGGACGGCTACGTGTCGCTGGAAGTGTCGCCGCTGCTGGCCTACGACACCAAGACCACGCTCGCGGTGGCGAAGGACCTGCACGCGCGCGCGGGCCGGCCCAATCTCTTCATCAAGATCCCGGGCACCAAGGAAGGCCTGCCGGCGATCGAGGAGGCGATCTTCGCCGGCGTGCCGATCAACGTGACGCTGCTCTTCTCGCGCGAGCACTACCTCGCCGCGGCGGAAGCGTATCTCAAGGGCATCGAGCGGCGCATCGCCGCCGGCCTGTCGCCCGACGTTGCGTCGGTCGCGTCGCTGTTCATCAGCCGCTGGGACGTGGCTGTCGCGAGCAAGGTACCGCCCGCGCTCGTCAACAAGCTCGGCATCGCCATCGGCCTGCGCAGCTACAAGGCGTACAGCGACCTGATCGATTCGCCGCGCTACCGGCGGGTGATGAACGAGGGCGGGCGCCCGCAGCGGCTGCTGTTCGCGAGCACCGGCACCAAGGACCCGAAGGCGTCCGACGTCATGTACGTCGAGGCGCTTGCGGCACCGTATACGGTCAACACCATGCCCGAGAAGACGCTGCTCGATGTTGCCGACCACGCGAAGATCGCCGCGCCGGCGCCGGCCGACGGCGGCGATTGCGAAGCGGTGCTCGCGCAATTCAAGCAGGCGGGGGTCGACGTCGACGCGCTCGCCGCGAAGCTGCAAACCGAAGGTGCGGAGTCGTTCGTCAAGTCGTGGAACGAGCTCATGGAGGTTCTCGCGAGCAAGAGCGCGTTGCTGAAGGCGGCTTGAATTCATGCGAATCCTCGTCGTCGACGTCGGCGGTAGCAACGTCAAGATCATGGCCACGGGCGAGCCGGATCAGCGCCGCCTGCCTTCCGGCCCGGATATGACCGCGGCGCAAATGGCCGCCGGCGTGCGCAAGCTCGCGCAAGGCTGGAAGTACGACCGCGTGTCGATCGGCTACCCCGGTGTCGTGGTGCGCAACCGCCCGACCACCGAGCCGCACAACCTCGGCAAGGGCTGGGTCGGCTTCCATTACGAGGGCGCCTTCAAGTGCCCCGTACGCATCATCAACGACGCCGCGATGCAGGCGCTCGGCGGCTACCGCGGCGGCAAGATGCTGTTCCTGGGGTTCGGCACCGGGCTCGGCACCACGCTGATCGCCGACGGCGTGGTGATCCCGATGGAGCTTGCGCACCTGCCGTACCGCAAGGCGACGTTCGAGGACTACGTCGGCGAGGCGGCGCTCGAGCGGCTCGGCAAGAAGAAGTGGCGCAAGTACGTCCACGACGTCGTCGCGCGCCTGACCGCTGCGCTCGAGCCCGAGGACATCGTGCTGGGCGGCGGCAATTCGCGCAACCTGACCGAGCTGCCGCCGCGCTGCCGCATCGGCGCCAACACCAACGCCTTCCCCGGCGGATTTCGCATGTGGGACGACGCCGCGAAGGCGCAAGCCAAGGCGAAGCCGCGCCGCGCCGCGAAGCGCGCGCGCAAGACCACGAGGAAGTAGTGACGACGCCCGCAAATTACGTGTCCGCGGTCGCTTCGCGACAGGCTGCGCAATTTGCGGCCGGAGAGTCTTCCGCGGTCGGCTTGGGGCGGCCCTGCGCCGACCGCGCAGAAGGATCTCGAAGCGCGTGGATCACAAGCGCGCTTTCGCGCGCTCGTTCAGTGACGCGCGTCTGCGACCTGACAGCCTTCGCTGTGGCGGCTGCGTTGGATGATTCTGTTCGATTTCGAGATAGGTTCTAGCGTCATGCCTACTATCATTGCACCGTTGCGCCAGCGTCCCGCGTGGAACGCGCTGGCTGCGCACCGCAAGAGCATCAGCGGCACCACGATGAAGAAGCTGTTCGCCGACGATCCCGCGCGCGGCCAGCGTCTGACCGTCGAAGCCGCGGGCGTGTACCTCGATTACTCGAAGAACCGCGTCACCGACGAGACGATCCGGCTCCTGCTGCAGCTCGCGGGCGAATCGGGTCTGCGCGAGCGCATCGACGCGATGTTCCGCGGCGAGAAGATCAACGTCTCCGAGAACCGCTCGGTGCTGCACGTCGCGCTGCGTGCGCCGAAGGGCGCCACCATCCTGCACGACGGGCGCAACGTGGTGCCCGACGTGCACGAGGTGCTCGACAAGATGGCCGCGTTCGCCGGCCGCATCAGGAGCGGCGACTGGAAGGGTCACACCGGCAAGCGCATCCGGAACGTCGTCAACGTCGGCATCGGCGGCTCCGACTTGGGGCCCGTGATGGCGTACGAGGCGCTGCGCTTCTACACCGAGCGTGCCATGACCTTCCGCTTCGTGAGCAACGTCGACGGCACGGACTTCGCGGAAGCGGTGCACGGGCTCGACGCCGCGGAGACCCTCTTCATCATCTCGTCCAAGACGTTCACCACGCTGGAGACGATGACCAACGCGCACACCGCGCGCGCCTGGTCGCTCGCGGGCCTGGGCGGCGACGCCAAGGCGGTCGCGAAGCACTTCGTCGCGGTGTCGACCAACGCGGCGAAGGTGTCGGAGTTCGGCATCGACACCGCCAACATGTTCGGCTTCTGGGACTGGGTGGGCGGGCGCTACTCGATGGACTCGGCGATCGGGCTGTCCACCATGATCGCGGTCGGCCCCGACCGCTTCCGGGAGATGCTCGCCGGCTTCCACGAGATGGACGAGCACTTCCGCACCGCGCCGTTCGAGCGCAACCTCCCGGTGCTGATGGGGCTGCTGTCCGTCTGGTACAACGACTTCTGGGATGCGCAGACGGTGGCCGTGCTGCCGTACGAGCAGTATCTGAAGCGCTTCCCTGCCTACCTGCAGCAGCTCACGATGGAGAGCAACGGCAAGCACGTCACACTCGGCGGCCAGCGCGTCGACTACGACACCGGGGCCATCTACTGGGGCGAGCCCGGGACTAACGGCCAACACTCGTTCTACCAGTTGATCCACCAGGGCACGCGCCTCATCCCGTGCGACTTCATCGGCTTCGCGAAGACGCTGAACCCGCTCGGCGCGCACCACGACATCCTGATGTCCAACGTGTTCGCGCAAGCCGAGGCGCTCGCCTTCGGCAAGACCCCGGACGAGGTGAAGGCGGAAGGCACGCCGGACTGGCTGGTGCCGCATCGCGTGTTCGAGGGCAACCGTCCGTCGAACGTGCTGCTGCTCGATAAGCTCACGCCCGCCGCACTCGGACGCCTGGTCTCGCTGTACGAGATGGTCGTGTTCACCCAGGGGACGGTCTGGAGCATCGATTCGTTCGACCAATGGGGTGTCGAGTTGGGCAAGGTCCTCGCCCAGCGCATCATCCCGGAGCTTTCGAGCGCCACCGAGCCGGCGCTCGCGCACGACAGCTCCACCAACGCGCTGATCCGCCGCTATCGGCAGCATCGCTAATCGAAGGGAAGATCCATCATGCAACTCGGAATGATCGGCTTGGGCCGCATGGGTGCGAACATGGTGCGCCGCCTCATGAAGGGCGGGCACGAGTGCGTCGTCTTCGACATGTTTCCGAAGGCGGTGGAAGCGCTGGTCGCGGAAAAGGCGACCGGGGCGTCGTCGATGCAGGACTTCGTCCAGAAGCTCGCCAAGCCGCGCGCGGTGTGGCTCATGGTGCCGGCGGCGGTGGTCGACCAGACCATCCACTCGCTGCTGCCGCTGCTCGAGCCCGGCGACACGCTGATCGACGGCGGCAATTCGTACTACATCGACGACATCCGCCGTGCGAAGGAATTGGCGCCGAGGAAGATCGATTACGTCGACGTCGGCACCAGCGGCGGCGTCTGGGGGCTCGAGCGCGGCTACTGCATGATGATCGGCGGCCCGGACGCTCCGGTGCAGCGGCTCGATCCGATATTCAAGACGCTCGCGCCCGGGCGCGGCAGCATCGACCGCACACCCGGCCGCGAGAAGATAGGCGGCACCTCGGAGCTGGGCTACCTGCACTGCGGGCCCAACGGCGCCGGTCATTTCGTGAAGATGGTCCACAACGGCATCGAGTACGGGATCATGGCGGCGTATGCCGAGGGCCTCGGGATACTGAAGTCCGCCAACGTCGGCAAGCAGAAGCACGAGATCGACGCGGAGACCACACCCCTGCGCGACCCCGAGCACTACCAGTACGACCTCGACTTGCCCGACATCGCGGAAGTGTGGCGCCGCGGCAGCGTGATCGCGTCGTGGCTGCTCGACCTGACCGCGAACGCGCTGGTCAAGGACCCGGCGCTCGCGCAGTTCGCGGGGCGCGTCTCCGACTCCGGCGAAGGCCGGTGGACGATCAAGGCGGCCATCGACGAGGCGGTGCCGGCGCCGGTGCTGACCGCGTCGCTGTACGAGCGCTTCAGTTCGCGCGGCGAGGCGGACTTCCAGAACAAGCTCCTGTCGGCGATGCGCTTCGAGTTCGGCGGGCACCACGAGAAGAAGTAGGGCGGGCTTCGGCCCACCTCAGTATCGCGGCGGGCTGAAGCCCCCGCCAACAAAGACGCGACTCAAGGATGACGCCCGACACCACTCCCTCCGACGCGCTGGTCTTCTTCGGCGCCACCGGCGACCTCGCGTACAAGAAGATCTTCCCTTCGCTGCAGGCGATGATCAAGCGCGGGACGCTGCACGTGCCCGTGATCGGCGTCGCCAAGCAAGGCTGGAATCTCGAGCAGCTGCGGGCGCGGGCGCGCGACAGCCTGAAGGAGCACGCGGCGGGTGGCCTCGACGAGGGGGCGTTCGCCAAGCTCGTGTCGCTGCTGCGTTACGTCGACGGCGACTACGCCGACGCCGCGACTTTCGCGGAGCTTTCGAAGCAGCTCGGAGGCGCCAAGCATCCCGCGCACTACCTCGCCATCCCGCCGGTGCTGTTCGGCGCGGTGGTCGAGCAGCTCGCGAAGGCGGACTGCACCAAAGGCGCGCGGGTGATCGTGGAAAAGCCGTTCGGCCACGACCTTGCGAGCGCGCGGCAGTTGAACGAGATCCTGCAGTCGACGTTCGACGAGACGCACATCTTCCGCATCGACCACTACCTCGGCAAGCGGCCGGTGCACAACATGCTGTTCTTCCGCTTCGCCAACGCGTTCTTCGAGCCGGT
>JADLEZ010000313.1 GCA_020845855.1 Burkholderiales bacterium | reverse complement strand
GCGTCGAGCTGCGCCACTCGTTCATGCAGAAGATGGTCGACCAGCGCGGCCTGCGCGCGCAGCTCGCCACCGGCAGCCTCGTCACCGGCCAGCGCTTCGTCTCCCTCGACTACTTCCCGAAGGCGCCCAAGGCGCGCATCGCCTGGAACGATCCCGTTCCCGAGCTGCCCACGATGCTGTCCACGCTGCCCGAGCTCGAGGAAAAGCTCGGGCGCATCGTCGACAAGCTCGAGCGCGTGCCGCTCGAGGCCATCGGCGACGACCTGCGCAAAGCGCTCGTCAGCGTGGACGAGACGTTGCGCGACGCGCGCGCGGTCATCGGCCGCTTCGACGCCGACGTGGTGCCCGCGCTGCGCTCGACCCTGGACGACGCGCGCGGCGCGCTCGGGGCGGCCGAGCGCATGCTGACCAGCACCGAGTCGAACCTGGTCGGCGCGGGAGCGCCGGGACAGGTCGAGCTGCGCAACGCGATGCAGGAGCTCGCGCGCGCCGCGCGCAGCCTGCGCGTGCTCGCCGACTATCTGGAACGCCACCCCGAGGCGCTCATCCGCGGGAAGCCGGCGGAGGCACCCCCGAAGTGAAGCGACTCCTGCTCGCGATCGTGGCGCTGCTGGGCGCGTGCGCGACCTCGCCGCCGTCGCGCTATTACACGCTGAGCGGGCCGCCGGCGCCGGCCGCGAGCGTCACAGCCGGCCCTTCGGTAATGGTAGGTCCGGTCGCCATTCCGGCGGCCATCGACCGGCCCGAGTTCGTCATCACGGTCGGCGAGAACGAAGTGTGGCTGGACGAGTTCAACCGCTGGGCGGCGCCGCTGTCCGACGCGATCGGCCTCGCGGTGGTGGAAAACCTGGGCGCCACCCTCGCCTCGCCGCGGGTTACCCTGCTCGCGCAGTCGTCGGACGGGCAGGCCGACTACCGGGCGGCGATCGAGGTGCAGCGGTTCGAGTCGGTGCCGGGATCGCACGCGCTCCTCGATGCGGTCTACACCGTGCGGCGCACAAGCGACGGCCGCGCCGTCACCGGCCGCACAACTGGCCGCGAAGCCGTGGCCGACAAGAGCTACGATACGCTGGCGGCAGCGCACAGCCGCCTGGTCGCCCGGCTGTCGCGGGACGTCGCGCAGGCGGTGCGGTCGCTGGCCGCGGCGCCGGCTCGTTAGTAGCAGTCTGTCGACGTTCGCGTGAACAGACGCAACAACGTGTCATCCCGAGCGAGCCGCGAGGGATCTGCTGTTGAAAGGCAATAGGTAGGACAACGAAGCCAACCACCCACGACCATGCGCCATTTCTTCGACACCAGGAGCAACCCGAAGCTAGTGTGGGTCGGGGTCGCCCTCGTCACTGTTTCCCTGCTCGTGCTGCCGTTCCTGCTCGCCATGATCGGCACCGCGTGGGTGCGCATCACCAACCTCGCGATCCTGTACGTGTTCCTCGCCCTCGGCCTCAACATCGTGGTCGGCTTCGCGGGGCTGCTCGACCTGGGCTATATCGCATTCTACGCGGTGGGCGCCTATACCTACGCGCTGCTCGCGAGCCCGCACTTCCATCTGCACGTGCCGTTCTGGCTGATCCTGCCCATCGGCGCCGCGATCGCCTGCCTGTTCGGCGTGCTGCTCGGGGCGCCCACGCTCAAGCTGCGGGGCGACTACCTCGCGATCGTCACCCTGGGTTTCGGCGAGATCATCCGCATTTTCCTCAACAACCTGTCGCGTCCGGTCAACATCACCAACGGGCCGCAGGGCATCACGCTCATCGACCCCTTCAGGCTCGGCGATTTCAGCTTCTCGACGCGGCAGACCTTCCTCGACCTCAACTGGTCGGGGCCGATCAAGTACTACTACTTCTTCCTGGCCGCGCTGGTGGCCGTGATCGTCGTGAACATCCGGCTGCAGGACTCGCGCATCGGCCGCGCGTGGGAGGCGGTTCGCGAGGACGAGGTGGCCGCGCGCGCGATGGGCATCAACACCCGGAACGTCAAGCTGATGGCGTTCGCCATGGGGGCGTCGTTCGGCGGCATCGCGGGCGGCATGTTCGCCGCCATCCAGGGCTTCATCAGCCCCGAGAGCTTCGTGCTCGTCGAATCCGTCATGGTGCTCGCGATGGTGGTGCTGGGCGGCATGGGCAACATCTGGGGCGTGATCCTCGGCGCGCTCCTTCTGTCGTTCGTGCCCGAGATCCTGCGCTACACGGTCGAGCCCGCGCAGATGTTGCTCTTCGGCAAGCTGTGGCTCGAGCCGGAAGTGATCCGCATGCTGCTGTTCGGCCTCGCGCTGGTGCTGATGATGCTGTTCCGGCCAGCGGGATTGCTGCCGTCGGCGGTGCGCAAGCGCGAGCTCGAGACAATCAAATGACAACCCCCACGCTCGTGGCATGAGCTCGTCCAAGCACATCACGCTGCTCGCCGCCAAGGGTGTCACCAAGCGCTTCGGCGGCGTGCAGGCGCTGGCCGACGTCGGCTTCACGATCAACCACGGCGAGATCTACGGCCTCATCGGTCCCAACGGCGCCGGCAAGACCTCGCTGTTCAACGTCCTGACCGGCATCTACCTGCCCGACGGCGGGGAGTTCACGTTCGACGGCGCGGCGCTCAACGGCCTCAAGCCCAACGAAGTCGCGAGCCGCGGCATCGCGCGCACGTTCCAGAACATCCGCCTGTTCGGCAATCTGTCGGCGATCGAGAACGTGATGATCGGGCGGCACGTGCGCACGCGCGCCGGCATCTGGGGCGCCATCTGCCGTAACGCGCGGACGCGCGACGAGGAGAAGGCGATCCACAAGCGGGCCTACGAGCTTCTCGAGTACGTGGGTGTGTCCCGCCGCGCCAACGATCTCGCGAAGCACCTCGCGTACGGCGACCAGCGGCGGCTGGAGATCGCGCGCGCGCTCGCCACCGAGCCCAAGCTCCTCGCCCTCGACGAGCCGGCGGCAGGCATGAACGCGACCGAGACCGCGGCGCTCAAGGGTCTCCTCGGCGCGATCCGCAGCGACGGCATCACGATCCTGCTGATCGAGCACGACATGAAGCTCGTGATGAGCGTGTGCGACCGCGTGCTGGTGCTCGACTACGGCCGCAAGATCGCCGAAGGGACCGCCGCGGACGTGCAGAAGGATCCCAAGGTCATCGCCGCGTACCTCGGCGGCGACGTTTCGTTGAATCTGAAGGGGACGACGTGAGCGGCGGGGACCTCCGGGCGCGAGCGATCGCGAATCGGCGTCGGAGGCGCACCGCCTGCCGCCGCGCAGCGGTTTGCTGGTCCAAGGAGGCCGACTGAAATGGCTGAGCCGCTCCTTTCCCTGCGCAAGCTCGAGGTCGCCTACGGCGGCATCCAGGCCGTGAAAGGCATCGACCTCGACGTCGCGCAAGGAGAGCTCGTGTGCTTGATCGGCGCCAACGGCGCCGGGAAAACGACCACGCTCAAGGGCATCTGCGGTCTCCTGCCGATCAAGCGCGGCAGCATCCACCACCAGGGCGAGGACGTCACCGGGAAGCCCGCGTTCAAGCTCGTGCAGCGCGGCGTGGCGATGGTCCCCGAGGGGCGCGGCGTGTTCGGCGGGCTCACCATCGAGGAGAATCTCGCGATGGGCGCGTACATACGCTCCGACGCCGGCGGGATCAAGTCCGACATCGAGCACGTGTTCGACCTCTTCCCGCGGCTTAAGGAACGGCGCAAGCAGACCGCCGGCACCCTGTCCGGCGGCGAGCAGCAGATGCTCGCGATGGGGCGCGCGCTGATGTCGCGGCCGCGGCTCCTCCTGCTCGACGAGCCGTCGATGGGTTTGGCGCCGCTGATGGTGCAGAAGGTGTTCGAGACGATCATGACGGTATCGGCCGAAGGGGTCACCATCCTGCTCGTCGAGCAGAACGCGAAGCTCGCGCTCGAAGTGAGCGGCCGCGGCTACGTGATGGAGTCGGGCGAGATCACGCTCGCAGGCGAGGCGAAGGCGCTGCTGCACGATCCGAAGGTGCGCGCCGCGTACCTCGGCGCGGCCGCGTAGCGTCGTGGTGGAAACCGCTTCGCCCAGAACGCCTCGCATCGTCCCCGGCAACCGCGCGTTCCAGTGGTTCGCGCAGGCCCTGCGGCTGTGGAAGCAAGCGCCGCTCACCTTCTCCGCCATGGCGCTGGTGGTGATCGTGCTGTCGATCGCGCTGCGGCCGGTGCCCGTGGCCGGCCTCGTGATCGTGCACGTGGCGGTTCCGCTGCTCATTTGCGGATTCCTCTACGCGATCCTCGGCGCCGACCGCAACGATCGCCCGCGCTTCGCCCACCTCTTCGCCGCGTTCCTGGCGCCGCTGCGCGCGCAAGCCGCCGTGGTTGCCGCCGCGTTCGTGGTGTCGCTCGCCGAAAGCGTGGTGGCGTGGCAGGTCGCGGGCGTCAACCTGCTCGTGCCGGGGGGCGACGACGTGGCGCTCTCGGCGGCGGCGCTCATTCTTGTGATCGTGGTTTCGGCGCTCGTGACCGTGCCGCTCGCCTTCGTTCCCATGGCCGTGCTGTTCGACGACGAGCCGCCGTTGCACGCGTTCGTTTCGTCGTGGCTCGCATTCACGCGCAATCCGCGGCCCATGCTCGCGCTCGCCGCCTACATCTTCGCGCTGACGATGCTGGGCTTCGTGACCTACGGCGCCGGCTTCGTGCTCGCGTTCCCGTGGATATGCGCCGCGCAGTACGCGGCGTGGAAGGATATATTCGGAGTCGGCGGCGCCGGAGTGTAGCGGCCGCCGATGGCGTATCCTTCGCGGTGATTCGACGGAAGCAGCGCCTTTGACGTGATTTCAGCGATGGACAGGAGGACATTCGCCACCCTCGCCGCCGGCATCGGCCTGCTCGCTTCGCTCGCGGCTCGCGCACAGCAGGCGGACAAGGTCTTGCGGATTGGATTGCTTTTTCCGCGATCCGAGATGACACCTGCGGACCGGATCGAATTGGAGGCGTTGCGTACCGGCTTGCGCGAGCTTGGCTGGGTTGATGGAAAGAACCTCGTGATCGAAATCCGCTGGGCGGGCGTGAATCCGCAGCGCCAGCGCGAGCTTGCCGCGGAGCTCAAGGCGCTCCCGGTAGCGCTGATTCTCGCGCTCGGCACGACGGCCATCCGCGCGGCGCGCGACGGCGCTCCGGGCCTGCCCGTCGTCATGATCAACGCCGGAGATCCGGTCGGCGCGGGGTTGGTGGCGAGCCTGGCCCGGCCGGGCGGCGACCTTACCGGCACTTCGGCCGCGGGCGAAGACATTCTCGCCAAGCAAGTGGAGTGGCTCGCGGCTGCCGTGCCGCAACTCAAGCGGTTTGGTGTGCTGATGCACAGCGCCAACCCCGCCAACGGATTCTTCTTCGACGCGATGTCGTTGCGCGCAAAGACTCTTGGCCTGCGGCTCGATCGCATCGAAGTCGCGGTGGAAGGCGAACTGGACGGGGCCATCGCTCGCGCCAAAGGCGGCGCGCTGATCGTCGTGAACGACCCCATGTTCTTGCGCAGCCGCGCCCGCGTCGTCGAATTGACGCTGCGCTCCCGGGTGCCGTCCATGTTCGGCAACCCCGAGTACGTCACGGCCGGCGGTCTGATGTCCTATATTTCCCCCAACGCCTGGCATTGGCGCAGCGCAGCCGGCTTCGTGGACAAGCTCCTCAAGGGGGCGAAGCCTGCTGACCTTCCGGTCGAGCAGCCAACCAAGTTCGAGCTGATGATCAACTTGAAAACCGCCAAGGCGCTTGGCATTGCCATTCCGCAATCGCTGCTGGCGCGGGCGGACGAAGTAATCCAATGAATCTTCGCCTCCGGCTTGGGTCGGCGGGAATGGCAAGATCATGATCAAGGATCGTTAGCGCGTCAGCGGCCAGGACTCCGCCCGATCCATGCAACCATATACAGCGAAACAGGGGCAGTATCTCGCGTTCATCTACTACTACACGAAGATTCATGCAGTCTCGCCGTCCGAGGCTGACATTCAGCGATACTTCAAGGTGTCGCCGCCATCGGTTCACGACATGATCCTTACGCTGCACACTCGCGGTTACATTGAGCGCGTGCCCGGGCAAGCACGTTCGTTCCGACTCCTCCTGCCTCGCGATGAACTTCCCGATCTCGAGTGACATCATGAGCCCGACCTCCACTCGCGAGACATGACATGACCACGGCCCTCGTCCTCATCGACCTTCAGAACGATTACTTCCCGGGCGGCACCATGGAGCTGGCCGGCGCCGACGACGCGGTCGCGCAGGCGGGCGCGCTCCTGCAGGCGTTTCGCGCGCGCGCATGGCCGATCGTCCACGTCCGGCACATCGCCAAGCGACCCGGCGCCACGTTCTTCCTGCCGGGCACGAAGTGTTGTCTCTCTGTTTGTTTCACCGGCAATCTCTCACGCTGTTTCGTGATGGAAGGCAAGCGATCTCTCGGATAGCGCGACCGGGTGGGGCAATGCTGGAGGGTGGCGGAATGCGGAAATGACGCGC
>JADLEZ010000312.1 GCA_020845855.1 Burkholderiales bacterium | reverse complement strand
CTCCCCGCTTGCGGGGACAGGGAGTGGATCGACGCAGGCGCGCGACGTGGAGCCCTCTCCCCGCTTGCGGGGACAGGGAGTGGATCGACGCAGGCGCGCGACGTGGAGCCCTCTCCCCGCGAGCGGGGAGAGGGTGCCCGACAGGGCGGGTGAGGGGTGTCATGCCGGCTCGATCACGCCGCGCCGGACCTGGTCGCGCTCCATCGACTCGAACAGCGCCTTGAAGTTGCCCTCGCCGAAGCCCTCGTCGCCCTTGCGCTGGATGAATTCGAAGAACACGGGTCCGAGCAGCGTACCCGAGAAGATCTGCAGCAGTAGCCGCTGCTTGCCGCCCTCGGTCGATCCGTCGAGCAGGATGCCGCGCGACTGCAGCGACGCCACGTCCTCGCCGTGGCCCGGCAGGCGCTCGGCGAGCATCTCGTAGTACGTCGCCGGCGGCGGCGTCATGAGCGGCACGTTCGCCGCGCGCAGGCTGTCGATGGTCGCGCGCAGGTCGCCGGTCAGAAGCGCGATGTGCTGGATGCCCTCGCCGTTGTATTGCATCAGGAACTCCTCGATCTGCCCCGTCGTCTTCGACGCTTCCTCGTTGAGCGGGATGCGGATCTTGCCGTCCGGCGCGGTCATCGCCTTCGACGTGAGGCCGGTGTACTCGCCTTTGATGTCGAAGTAGCGGATTTCGCGGAAGTTGAAGATCTTCTCGTAGAAGCCTGCCCAGTACGCCATGCGGCCGCGGTACACGTTGTGGGTCAGGTGGTCGATGATCTGCAACCCGTGGCCCTTCGGGTGACGGTCCGCGCCTTCGACCCACCGAAAGTCGATATCGTAGATCGACGCGCCCTCCTGGTAGCGGTCGATGAGGTACAAGGGCGCGCCGCCGATACCCTTGATCGCCGGCAGCCTCAACTCCATCGGCCCCGGCGGCAGGTCGACCGGCTGCGCACCCAATTCCAGCGCGCGCTTGTACGCCTTGTGCGCATCGCGCACGCGAAACGCCATGCCGCACGCCGACGGCCCGTGCTCGGCGGCGAAGTAGGAAGCCACACTCGCTGGCTCGTTGTTGACGACGAAGTTGATCTCGCCCTGGCGGTAGAGCGCCACGTCCTTGCTGCGGTGCTGCGCCACGCGCGCGAAACCCAGCGCCCCGAACACGCCTTCCAGCACGCCGGGCGTGGGCGAGGCGAACTCCACGAACTCGAAGCCCTCGAGTCCCATCGGGTTGTCGAACAGATCCGGCATGGTCGCCCACCTTCCTGTCTGGTTGTTCCACCGCGCGGTGCGCCTATCGCCACGCATGAACGCATGCCCCACCCCAGCCCTCTCCCCGCGAGCGGGGAGAGGGTGCCCGACAGGGCGGGTGAGGGGTGCCGCGACCGTGCGGGCCGATCAATCCAACTTCACGCCTGCCTTCTCGACGAGCTTCGCATACTTCGCCTGCTCGCTCCGGAAGAACGCCGCCGCAGCCTCCGGCGTGGTCGGGTTGATCACGTTGCCTTGCTTCGCCATCGCCTCGACGACCTCCGGCGACGCCATGGCCTGCGCCCACGCCGCGTGGATGCGCTTCACCTCACCCGGCGGCAATTTGGCGGGACCCACCACCGCGAACCAGCCCTCGACCAGGTATCCCGGCACGCCTTGCTCGGCCATGGTCGGGATGTCCGGCGCGGCCGGCACGCGCTGCGCGTTGCCCACCCCGATCGCCCGCAGCGCGCCCGACTTCAAGTGCCCCTGCACCGACGGCAGCGAGGTCACGCCCCAGTCCACCTGCCCGCCGATGATATCCGCAAGCATCGGCCCCACGCCCTTGTAGGGAATGTGCTTGCTGGTGGTGCCGGTCTGGTCGAGGAACATCTCGGCGGCCAGGTGCAGGATGGTGCCGTTGCCCGACGAGGCGTAATTGTAGGCGCCCGGCTTCGCCTTGAGGGCGGCGATGAGCTCCTGCGCGTTTTTCACCGGGAGCTTGCTCGGGTTGACCACCAGCACCATCGGCGACCCGCCGACGACCATGATCGGCGTGATGTCGTTCATCGGGTCGAACGGCATCGTCTTGTACACGCTCGGATTGATCACGTGGTTGTTGGAGACCACGCCGATCGCGTTGCCGTCGGGCGCGGCCTTGACGATGGCCTGGGTGCCGGTGATGCCGCCCGCGCCCGGCAGGTTCTCGATCACCACCGGCTGGCCGTTGAGCGCCTTGGTCAGCGCCGGGCTCACGCTGCGCACGATGGTGTCCACGCCGGAGCCGGGGCCCACCGGCAGGATGGTGCGCATGGGTTGCTGCGCGTGGGCGGCGAGGCTTGCGGCGCCGAGCGCAAGGCCCACGACAAACTGCCGGATGAAGCCGGTCATTGCGTTCTCCTGGAAAGTCAATCGGATGTGCGGGCAAGGCTGCCCAGAATCTCGTCGGTGTGCTCGCCCGCCTTCGGCAGCGGCCTGCGCACACCGAGGCGGCGGCCGCCAAGCAGCAGCGGCAGCAGCACGACCGGCGTGGACGTGCCGTCGTCGGCCTGCATCGGCACGAGCCCGCCGCTGGCCGTAAGGTGCGGGTCGTCCAGCAATTGCTCGGGGCGCACGATCGGCGCGTAGGGCAGGCCCGCCTCCTCGAGCCTGGCCGACAGCTCGCCGGCTCGATGATGTCGCAGCGTCTGCGCCAGGCGCTCGAGAAGCTGCGGCCGGAGCGCTACGCGCTGGGCGTTGGTTTGGAACGCGGGGTCTTCGGCGAGGTCCGGACGGCCGATGACGTCGCACAGCGTCCGGAACTGCTTGTCGCTCACCGCGCCGATGAAAAGCTGCTCGCCGCCGGCGAGCGTGAACACGTCGTACACGCTCCACGCCGACACCCGCGCGGGCATCGGCGGCGGCGTCTCGCCGGTCATCGCGTACTGCTGCATGTGCTGAGCCGACAGGAACACGCAGTTCTCGAACAGCGCGCTTTGCACCTCCTGGCCGCGGCCGGTGCGCTCGCGCTCGCGCAGGGCGGCGAGCACACCGATGGCGCCGAACATGCCGCCCATGATGTCGTTGACCGACGAGCCCACGCGCAGCGGCTGCCCCGGCGGACCGGTCATGTAGGAGAGCCCTCCCATCATCTGCACGACTTCGTCGAGCGCGAGGCGATGCTCGTAGGGACCCGGCAGGAAGCCCTTGTGCGAGACGTAGACGAGCTTGGAATGCTCCCTCGACAGCGTTTCGTAATCGAGCCCGAGCTTGTGCATGAGGCCCGGTCGGAAGTTCTCGAGCAGCACGTCGCACTGGCCGATGAGCTCGAGCGCGGTCGCGTGCCCGGCCGGTGTGGCAATGTCGAGCACCACGCTCTTCTTGTTGCGGTTGAAGGTGCGGAAAAAACCCACGCCCAAGCCGGGCAGGCTGCGCGTCTTGTCGCCGCCGGGCGGCTCGACCTTGATCACCTCCGCACCCAGGTCGGCGAGGATCATGCCGCAGGTCGGGCCCATCACCATGTGCGTGAACTCGATCACGCGCACGCCGGACAGGGGCAGGTCGTTGCGTTCAGTGGTCGTCATCGTGCCGCCGCCCAGCCCGATGCTCTAAAATCGCAGCTCGGCAACACCTCAGACTACAACACCATGACCGACCCTGCCACCCCTGTCGCGCAGACCCGCGGCTTCCAGGCGGAAGTCAAGCAGCTCCTGCAGCTCATGATCCACTCGCTGTACAGTCATCCGGAGATCTTTCTCCGCGAGCTCGTCAGCAACGCGGCGGACGCCGCCGACAAGCTCAAGTTCGAGGCGCTCGCGCATCCCGAGTATTACGAGCGCGAGCCGGACCTGCGCATCGAGGTCATCTACGACCGCGACGCGCGCACCGTGACCGTGCGCGACAACGGCATCGGCATGTCGTTCGACGAGGTGGTGGCCAACATCGGCACCATCGCCAAGTCGGGCACGCGCGAGTTCTTCGCTTCGCTTTCGGGCGACCAGGCCAAGGACGCGCGCCTGATCGGCCAGTTCGGCGTGGGGTTCTACTCCTCGTTCATCGTCGCCGATCGGGTGACGCTCGTCACCCGCCGCGCCGGACTGCCGGCCGCGGACGGCGTGCGCTGGGAGTCGAGCGGCGAGGGCGAGTACGGCATCGAAGTCGCGGAGGTCTCGGAGCGCGGCACGGCGGTAACGCTGCACCTGCGCCCCGACCACGAAGACCTGCTCGACCGCTATCGCCTCGCCGCCATCGTCCGCAAGTACTCCGACCACATCGCCGTGCCGATCATGATGCGCAAGGAGGTGTGGGACGAGGAGAAGAAGGGCTACCGGACCACCGATGAGTGGGAGACCATCAACCAGGCGAGTGCCCTGTGGGCGCGGCCCAAGGCCGACGTCAGCAAGGAGCAGTACGAGGAATTCTACAAGCACGTCGCGCACGACGGCGCCGAGCCGCTCGCCTGGGTGCACGCGCGCATCGAGGGCCGCACCGAGTACACGCTGCTCCTGTACCTGCCCTCGGTGGCGCCGTTCGACCTGTGGGACCGCGAGCACCGGCACGGGATCAGGCTGTACGTGCGCCGCGTGTTCATCATGGACGACGCCGAGCAGTTGATCCCGCCGTACCTGCGCTTCGTGCGCGGCGTGGTCGACAGCAGCGACCTGCCGCTCAACGTCTCGCGCGAGATCCTGCAGGAGTCGCGCGACGTCGAAGCGATCCGCAACGGCAGCGTCAAGCGCGTGCTCGACCTTCTCGACGACCTCGCGGCCAACGACAAGGAGAAATACGCCACCTTCTGGAAGACGTTCGGCACCGTGCTCAAGGAAGGCTTCCTCGACGACATGGGTAATCGCGAGCGGCTCGGCAAGCTCGTGCGGTTCGCCTCCACGGCGGCCGGCACCGACGCGCAGGAAGTGGCGCTGGCCGACTACGTGGCGCGGATGAAGGAGGGACAGAAGGCGATCTACTTCGTGACCGGCGAGACCTACGCCGCCGCGGCCAACAGCCCGCATCTCGAGTTCTTCCGCAAGAAGGGCATCGAGGTTCTGGTCCTGTACGACCGCATCGACGAGTGGGTGACGAACACGCTGCCCGAGTTCGACGGGAAGCCCTTGCGTTCGGTCGCGAAGGGCGCGCTCGACCTGGGCGAGCTGGCCGACGCCGAGGAGAAGAAGGCGCAGGAGGAGGAAGCCGCGGCGCTCAAGCCGCTGACCGAGCGGCTGGCCAAGGCGCTGGGCGACAAGGTGAAGGAGGTGCGGGTCACCCACCGGCTGACCGACTCCCCGGCGTGCCTGGTCGTCGGCGAAGGCGAGCTGTCCGGCAACCTCGAACGGCTGCTGCGCTCGGCGGGCCAGAAGGCGCCGGCGGCGGTGCCGATCCTCGAGATCAATCCGAAGCATCCGCTGGTCAAGCGGTTGGAAGGCGAGAGTGACGAGCGCCTGCCGGAGTGGGCGAGCCTCCTGTTCGACGAGGCGATGCTGGCCGAAGGCGCGCAGCTCCCCGATCCCGCGGCGTTCGTGCGGCGGCTGAACGCGCTGGTGTTCAACGAGTGAACTTCGATGCGATTGCGCAGGATAGGCTACCCGCGCTGTTGCGGGCGATGCCCAAGGCCGAGCTGCACCTGCATATCGAGGGCTCGCTCGAGCCGGAGCTCATCTTCGCGCTCGCGCGGCGCAACGGCGTAACGCTGCCGTACCCGAGCGTGGACGCGCTGCGCGCGGCGTACGCGTTCACCGACCTGCAGAGCTTCCTCGACATCTATTACGCGGGTGCCTCGGTCCTGGTCCGGGAGGACGACTTCTACGACATGGCGATGGCGTACTTCGCGCGTGCCGCCGCCGACAACGTCGTCCACGCCGAGCTCTTCTTCGACCCGCAGACGCACACCGATCGCGGCGTGCCGTTCGCGGCCGTGATCGGCGGATTGTCGCGGGCCTGCGCACAGGCGGCGCGCGTCCACGGCATCGAGGCGTCGCTGATCCTGTGCTTCCTGCGCCACCTGTCGGAGGACGCGGCCTTCGCGACCCTCGACGAAGCGCTGCCGCATCGCGAGCATTTCATCGGCGTCGGCCTCGACAGCGGCGAGCGCGGCAATCCGCCGGAGAAGTTCGCGCGCGTGTTCGCACGCGCCGGCGAGCTCGGGCTGCATCGCGTCGCACACGCGGGCGAGGAGGGACCGCCCGCGTACATCCGTGCCGCGCTCGACGTGCTGCATGTGCAGCGCATCGACCACGGCGTGCGCTGCCTCGAGGACGCCGCATTGGTCGCCCGGCTCGCCCGCGAGCAGATCCCGCTCACGGTCTGCCCGCTGTCCAACGTGAAGCTCCGCGTGTTCCCCGATCTGGCGCACCATCCGCTCAAGGCGCTGCTCGACGCCGGCCTGTGCGCGACGGTCAACTCCGACGACCCTGCCTATTTCGGCGGGTACGTCGGCGCCAACTTCGAGAAGACGTTCGCGGCGCTGCCGCTCGCCGCGCGCGACGCCTACGCGCTCGCCCGCAACAGCTTCACGGCGAGCTTCGCTTCCGCCGAGCGCAAGGCACGTTGGATCGCCGCCCTCGACGCGGCGTTCGCCGCGAGCCAATAGCCCCGCGAGCGGCATCCCGGGCTCCGACCCCTGCGCGAAGCCGGCCGGGATCCCGTAACTCACTTGATTGAGTGAAATTTGGATCGGCGCCTCGCGGCCATCACGCATTACTTGCAAGGGCTACCGGCGTAGCGCCCCCGGCCCGCTCACGTGCGGGTTGCCTTGCTCGTAGAAGCGCAGCAGCCGCGCGGTTTCCTTGCTGATGCCGATGCGCACCGACGCCTTGACCTTGCCCGGCGGGCGCACCGCGTCGGCGAGCCACAGCGGCCCGCAGGCGCATAGGTCGGTGCCGTCGAGCGCGCGGTCGATCGCCATCGCCTGCCCAAGCCGTCCCGGGCCACGCGCGAGGTCGATCAGCCGGAGCGTGCCGCGCCGTGCCTGCATGAGCGGCACGCCTTCGAGCGGCTCCAGCGCACGCAGCAGCGTGCCGGCGCCGACTCCGGGCGTGGCGCCCGACACGTTCACACAGAAATGAATGCCGTAGCTCAAGTAGACGTAGGCATGCCCGCGCCGGAGGAATAGCGTCCGATTGCGGTCGGTCGGCCCGACGTAGGCGTGGCCGGCGGCATCGCCGGGCACGTACGCCTCGGTTTCGACGATGCGGCCGCTGGTGCGGCCTTCGTCGGACTCGCGCACCAGTGTCTTGCCGATGAGGTACTGCGCCAGCGCGGCCGTGTCGACCGGGAGCTCGCTGCGCTTGAGCCGCCGGAGTCCTATAGCTGTTGCTCCGGGACGAACGGCGCGAACAGCCAGTTCTGCACGCGGTACAGGACCGTCGTGTCCGGCTCGGTGAGGAGCACCACCTCCTTGTCGTCGTCCATCGTCAGCCACTCGAGACTGAAATCATCTTGCGCGAGCTGCAAGCGATAGGCGCTTTGCAGCTTGCTGATGTGGATCACCCGCAACACCTCCTTGGCGAGCTCCGGGCTTTCGACGATGATACCAAGCTCGGTGTTCTGGTTCGCCGAGCGCGGGTCGAGATTCATCGACCCGATGAAGACGAGCCGCCGGTCGATGACGGCGGTCTTGGCGTGCAGGCGGCCGCGCGACGCGCCGGGGATCATGAGCCGCCGATTGCCTTGCGAGCGGGTAGGCGACAGCTCATACAGGTCGACCCCCGAGCGCAGGAGCTCGCGGCGGTAGCGCGCATACCCCGTGTGCACCAGCGGCTCGTCGTTGGACGCGAGCGAATTGGTGAGCACGGTGACCTTGACCTTGCGCCTGGTGAGATCGCCGAACGCCTGCACGCCCATCGCGCCCGGCACGAAGTAGGGGGACGACAGGACGACGTCGCTGCGCGCGGCGATCACGAGGTCCATGACGCTCATGGTCACGCTCATCCGGCGCGCCATCTCGGCGGAGGTCGCAGCGACCTTCTCCGGCGAGTCGGCGAACGCAGTCGCTTTCCCCCAGTGCAGACCGAGCCGGCCGTCGGCGAATTCGTCGCTGACCGGCCCGTAGCCCAGGATGTCGATCGGCGGCAGCGCCAGCGCCATCATCTGCTCGCCTTCGTCGACGATCGCGTTGAAACGCGCCTGCGCCTGCTCGCGGGTAGCCGCTCGCGGCAGGACGTCTCCGATCGGAAAGACGTGGCGGCTGTTCCAGTAGGCGTCGAAGATGGCGACGAGCTGGGGCACCACCGCGCCCACGAAGAGCGCGTCCATGTCGACGAAGTTGTCGGTCATGCTGCGCATGAAGTACTCGTCGGCGATGTTGCGCCCGCCGGCGACGACCACGGCGCTGTCCGCGATGAAGAGCTTGTTGTGCATGCGGTGATTGAGGCGGCGGAAATCGGCGAGCGAGGCGACGAACTTGGTCGCGATGCCGTCGCGGCCGCAGCAGAAGGGATTGAACAGACGAACCTCGACGTTGTCGAACGCGTCGAAGCCGGCGAACATGTCGTCGCCGCCGACCGTGTACAGATCGTCGACCAGCAGCCGCACGCGCACGCCGCGGCGGGCCGCGTCGCGCAGCGTGCGCAGCAGGAGGTGCCCGGTCATGTCGTTGTGGATCTGGTAGTACTGGACGTCGAGCGAGCGCTGCGCCCGCTTGGCGAGCTCGATGCGGGCGTCGAGCGAGTACAGCCCGGTGGGCATCAGCCGAAAGCCCGTGAGCGTGGCGTCGCCAGGCGGCGTGGACACCTCGACCAGCTTCGCGAGCGGGCTCGCGGCCGAAGGCGGGAGCGCGTCGCTGCGCGGTGTCTCGCTGCGCTGGGGAAGCCCGCCGCAGCCGGCGAGCAGCAACGCGGCGAACGCGCCGGCGAGCGCCGGGCGTAAGAGGCGGCCGCGGAGCCCGACTATGGCTACAATGGTTCGTAGGGAGATCGCCATGATCCGCTTGGTCGCGCTTACACTGCTCGCCCTTACGACCAGCCTTCCTGCGCGCGCGGCGCTGGACGTCGGCGAGCAAGCGCCCGACTTCACCGTCACCGCAGCGCTGGGCGGGCAGGTGTTCCAGTACTCGCTCGCCGACGCGCTGCGCAAGGGCCCGGTCGTCCTGTACTTCTTCCCGGCGGCGTACTCGGAAGGCTGCTCGGTCGAGGCGCACGAGTTCGCGGAGGCGATGCCGCAGTTCCAGGCGCTGGGCGCTACGGTGGTGGGCGTGTCGGCCGACGACATCGACACGCTGTCCCGATTCTCGGTGCAGGCCTGCCAGAGCAGGTTCCCCGTCGCGTCCGACGAGGGGCAGTCGGTGACGAAGGCGTACGACGCGGTGCTCAAATCGCGGCCCGGGTACGCCAACCGGATCTCGTACGTGATCGCCACGGACGGCCAGGTCGTCTATCACTACATGAGCCTCAACCCCGCCCGGCACGTGGAGAAGATGCTCGGTGCGCTCAGGAACATGAGGAAATAGCGATGCGCGCGATGGTACTGCGCGCCCCGCGCACGCGGCTCGCGCTGTCCGAGGTCCCCGACCCGATCCCCGGACCAGG
>JADLEZ010000311.1 GCA_020845855.1 Burkholderiales bacterium | reverse complement strand
TCGCCGCGACGCCAGAGCGCGACGGCGGCATCCACCACGTAGGCGACCAGGAGCAGGTTACTGAGTTGCGGAACGACGCTCCACGGGCTCGCGACTCCTATCGGACCGGACACCTCGGCCCCCCAGAGCACGATGCGGCCCACGGCGGTGACCTGGGTGAAGTTCACGTTCTCGCCGGTGGTGAAGTCGAGCAGGAGCGTGAGCACGCGCAACCCGCACACCGCGTAGGCGAGCCATGCTCGCCCGGCGTCGAAGAAGTAGTGTACGAAGCCGACCGTCGAGATCACGAAGATCGCGAGCGGCACGTGCGCCCAGCGCACGATGTCGGCGTAGCGCTGCGGCGTTAGCGCTTGTATCATCGCCATCTCGAACGCGCCGTAGGCGGCGGCGGAGCACGCCAGCACGAAGAAGAGCAGGTGGGCGTAGTCCGACCGTTGCCGGAACCAGACGAAAAGATGGATCGCGCCGAGCGTCAGGCTCGCCGCGGCCATCATCGTCCAGGCGATCTGGATCCAGTTCACGTCGACCTGTTGCGCGCGAAGTCAGCCGACCGAGGCAACGTCGACCTCCCCCGCGCGGGAGGTCCCGCGGCGTGCTTACCAGCGAAACGCCACGCCCAGCATCGGCCCGTTGAAGGTGAGGTCCTGGACCTTCGAGCTCGACTTGAAGCTGTAGTCGAGATAGCGCCAGCCGCCGAGCACCGAGCCCCAGGAGAACTGGTAGCCGAGCCCGCCGAACACCTGCCACGTGAGGTCGGAATCCCCGGTGCCCACGTCGGCGTAGTAGGGGACGAACCATTCGCGGCGCGCGCCGAACGCGTAGCGCCCCTTGACGCCGACCACGGCATCCCAGTACGAGACGTCGACTTCGCTGGTTCCCGAGCGCCCGGGGCCGACGATGCCGCCCACGTCGGCGCTGAAGTTGTAGCCCAGCGTCTGCCGCAGATCGAGCAGGCGCGCGCCGGCGAGGACGTCGACGTTCGCCGCCGGATCGCTCACGGCGCGGTACGTTCCCGCGAGCGTCCAGGTGACTCCCTTCAAGTCGTAATCGAGGTTGGCGGTGACGCCGGCGGGAAGGCCTCCGCCCACGGTGACGTCGCGGGTGCTCGTGCTCGAGCCGCCGACGTCGAGGTAGATCACGTCGGTGAAGAACCCCCACCGGCCCTTCTGCGCCTCGAACGTTCCCATAAACGTGAACTTGAGGTTGCTGATGAGCGTGCTCGCGTCGACGTTGATGTTGCTGCCGGTGCCCGCCGGAAACGTCGTCGAGCCGCCGATGTCGGGGAAGTATCCGTACAGGATCGCGTTGAAGCGCCAGCGGTCGTCGACCTGCGCGGCGGCGGGGGCCGCGACTGCGCACGCGAGGGCCGCGGCCACAAGGGTCTTGATCAAACGGTTGTGCGGCATGGCCATCCTTCCTTCGGGGAACCTGGAAAGCGGAGCTGCGGGTTGGCCCGTCGCCGGGCCGGAGCGCATTGTATCGGTGCGCGGCTTCTCGGTTGGCTCGGCCTGCAACGAGCAACGGTCTTCATGACGGGGTCGCTGCGGACGGGGTGATGGAATCGGAACGGCGCGCCGCGCGCCACCAGCCGGCCGCAAGGAACACGGCAAGCGCCAGCGCGGCGGCGACGATGCGCAGGTCGGGAATCGTAAGCTCCGCGGCCATGGGCACGAGGTTGACGTCGAGAGCGGCGAGCTTGTGCGGCGCGATCGGTGCGTACTCGGGATCGGTGACGAGGTCGAAGAAGGCGCGCCGGCTCGGGTAGCGCATCACCAACACGCGGCTCCACTGGTCGACGGGTGGCGCGAAGCCCATGACGTTTTCGTTGCGCACCGGGCCTGCGAACAGCGGTATCGCGCCCGCCTTCAGCGCGAGCGGGGTCGCCCGATCTTCGTAGATGCGGTTCAATTCCTCCGGCGTCCCGGCGAACGCGGACGCGCCGGGCATGGCGCGCACCGCCGGGTAGTAGCGCATGAGGTTCAGCATGTACACCGGCTGGCCGTCGTCGCCCTCGGCCCATGTGCGCAGGCGCTGCAGGAACTGCGGTTGCGCACCCGGTGGGAACGGTACCTTGGCGACGAGCGCGAGGTAGCGGTCGATCTCCGGTGCGGTGAGCTTGCGCCCCGGCGACTGCCACAGCCACATCGCCGCGACGAACGCGGCCAGCAGCGCGGCGAGGGCCGCCATCGGCCAGCGCTTGCGCGTCATGCCGGCGCCCCAGCCGGGACCGCGGGCTTCGCGGCGACGTCCATTTCCGGCAGGCGCACGGCGAGATACGCGACGAGCACCGCGTTCACGCGCTCGGGGGCGTCCAGTTGCAGCCAATGGCCGACGCCGTCGATGCGCTCGTAGCGCCACGGCGACGTCACGAACCGGCGGGACTCGAGCATCTGGGTTTCGGCAAGGTACGCGTCATTGCTGCTCCACACACCGCACACCGGCACGCGCACGCCCGGCCAGTCGCTGCGCAGGAGCATGCCGAGGTTCGCGCGGTAGTAGTCGAGCGCCGCGGTGAGGCGGCCAGGACAGCTGAGCAGCGCGATGCAGTGCCGAATCTCGTCGTGCCCGCCGGTCAGGCGTCGGAAGAGCCGCCAGTCGCCGCGGCGCAGGACCCATTCCGCGAAGCCCCGCAACTGAAAGAACAGCACGTACCACCCCTTGCGCTTCTGTTCCCAGCCGCCGTGCGCGTACGCGTTGGGGTGTCCGACCGACAACGCGACGTAGCGCTCCACGCGCTGCGGATAGCTCATGCAGAAGTTCCAGCCGATCACCGCACCCCAGTCGTGCGCCACCAGCCTGACCTTGGCCAC
>JADLEZ010000310.1 GCA_020845855.1 Burkholderiales bacterium | reverse complement strand
GAGCGGCGCAGGGCCGCCCCAAGCCGCGAACTGCGCCCCCTCGGGGGGCAGCGAGCAGAGTCTTGTTGCGAGCGTGGGGGCCCATTGTGCTTCTGGTGTGTTTGTTGCAGTGCCGGAGATAGCCTAACATCGACGACGTTGCCCGCGATCGAGAACCCCATGCCGCTTGCTCCCAGCCGTACCGCCCTCGCCGTCGCCATCGCCACGCTTGTGCTGGCGCCCCATGCGATCGCGCAAAAGGTCAATCCTGAGAATCCGCCTACGTTCGGCGTCGCGCCCGCCCCTGTCCCGCCGTCGCGCGAGGACACGAGCGGCCTCACTGCCGACATCTTCTATCGGGTGATCCTGGGCGACGTGGCGCTGCAGCGCGGCGAGACGTCCCTCGCGGCGAGGGCGTACTACGAAGCGGCACGCGACGCGCGCGACGCGCGCCTTGCTCGCCGCGCGGCCGAGGTGGCGCTCGCGGCGCGCATGCGCGGCCTCGCGCAGGAAGCGGCGAAGCTCTGGGCCTCGCTCGATCCCGCCGCCGAGCGCCCGAAGCAGATCATGGCCGCGCTCGCCGCGGGTACCGCCGGCAAGGCAGACGCGGGGATCGACAGCGAGATCAAGACGCGGCTGGAAAAGGTGATCGCCGATGCGGCGCTCACCGAACGCGGCCCCGGCGAGATCTTCCTTTCGCTGCATCGGCTCGTCGGCGACGCGCTCGACCGCAGGCAGGCGTACGAGCTCGCACGCGACCTCGCCAAGCCGTACCCCAAGAGCCCGGAGGCGCATTTCGCCGTCGCGCTCGCCGCCTACGCCGGCGGAGTGGTGCCGGAAGCGGCGGCGGAAAAGGCCGCGCTGGAAGAAATCGAGATCGCACTTTCCTTCAAGCCGGAGTGGGAGCGCGCCGCGCTGTTCAAGGCGGAGCTCCTGGGCAAGAAGAAGCCCGACGAGGCGGCCGCGTTCCTCGCCCATTTCGTCGCGGCCAATCCCGATGCGCGCGCCGCGGCAGGCGCGCTCGCGCAGCTGTACGTCGAGCAGAAGAAGTACACCGAGGCGCGCGCCGTCTTCCAGCGCCTGTGGGACAACGACCGCAACGCGCGCGAGTTCGAGTTCGGCGTCGCGGTCATCTCGGTGCAGATGAAGGACTGGGAGACCGCGGAGTCGCTGTTCCAGGATTTGAAGAAGGCGGGTTTCGGCGACAACGGCGCGGTCGAGCTGTATCTTGCGCAAATCGCGGACGAGACCGGCCGCTACGCCGAAGCGATCGAGCGCTATAAGGCCGTGCCCGAAGGCGACCGCGGCTGGATCGCGAAGCTGCGTGTGGCCGCCATGATGGGCAAGCTCGGCAAGGTGGCCGACGGACGCCGCTATCTCGCGGACCTGCCCGCGGTCACCATCGAGCAACGCATCCAGGTGCGCCAGGCGGAGTCGCAGCTCCTGCGCGACGCCAACGACCAGGCAGGCGCGTACGACGTGCTGAAGCTCGCGCTCAGCGAGCATCCCGACAACACGGACCTTCTGTACGACACGGCGATGGTCGCCGAGAAGCTCGACAAGATCGACGAGGCCGAGGCGGGCCTGCGCCGGGTGGTCGAGCTCAAGCCCGAGGACCCGCAGGCGCTCAACGCGCTGGGCTACACGCTCGTCGACCGCACGGCGCGCATCGCGGAAGGATTCGCCCTCATCGAGAAGGCGCACAAGCTCGCACCCGACGACCCGTTCATCCTCGACAGCATGGGCTGGGCGATGTTCAAGCTCGGCCGCTACGCCGACGCGGAGGCGTACCTGCGCCGCGCGCTCAAGGAGCGGCAGGATCCCGAGATCGCCGCGCACCTGGGCGAAGTGCTGTGGGCTAGGGGCGAGCACGACCGCGCGCAGGAAATCTGGCAATCGCAACTCAAGACCTCGCCGGACAACCCGGTGCTGCTGGAGACCGTGCGCCGCCTCGCGCGGTGAGAACACTCTCACCCCAACCCTCTCCCGCGAGGCGGGAGAGGGAGATGAATGCCGCGCGGCACCGCTGATCGCCTCCCTCTCCCCGCGCGCGGGGAGGCCGGGCGGGGCCGCGTGTTCGCGATGATGTGCGTCCTGGCGCTTGCCGCCTGCGCCACCGCGCCGACCGTCCCGCCCGCGGACGTTCGCGTCGAGCCCTCCTTCGACGCGTCCGGCCGCATGTCCGCGCGCCACGGCAACGACGCCGTGGCCTTCCACTTCACGTGGCGCCATCGCGAGGACTCCGACGATTTCGACGTCGCCACCCCTTTGGGACAGACCGTCGCGCGCATGCGCCGCGACGCACGCGGCATCCGCGTCGAGCGTCCCAACGAAGCACCCGTCGATTACCGCGACTGGAGCGCGCTTACGGCCGCGGTGCTCGGCGTGCCGATCCCCGTCGACGGCCTCGCGGCGTGGATCCAGGCGTCCGCGGACTCGGCGCGCGCGGACATCGAGCGCGACAGCGCGGGCCGGCCGCTCGTGCTGCGCGAGCAGGGTTGGGAGATCGTGTACGCGTACCCCGGGATCGACGCCGCCTCACGGCCGTCGCGCCTCGTGATGCGCTATCCCGGCGGCGAGCCGATCGAGGTCCGCCTCGTCGTCGACCGGTTCGCACCCGGTCCCACGCTGCGCTAAATGCGCGAGGTCTGCGTTCCCGCGCCGGCGAAGGTCAACCTGTTCCTGCACGTGACGGGCCGGCGCGCGGATGGCTATCACCTCGTCGAGTCGCTCATGGCGCTCGTCGACCTCTGCGACACGCTCGCGCTCGCGTCGCGCGACGACGGCGCGGTCGTGCGTGCGAACGACGTCCCGGGCGTGCCCCCCGAGGACGACCTCGCGCTGCGCGCGGCGCGTGCGCTAAAGGAGGCGGCGGGTGTCCGCGCGGGCGTGTCGATCGCGGTCACGAAGCGCATCCCGATGGGCGCGGGTCTCGGTGGTGGAAGCTCGGACGCGGCGAGCGTGCTGCTCGCGCTGAATCGATTGTGGGACCTTCGGTGGCCGCGCCCGCGCCTCGCGGAGCTGGCGCTGACGCTTGGCGCGGACGTGCCGTTCTTCGTGGGAGGTGCCCATGCGCTGGCGCGCGGCATCGGCGAGGTGCTGACGGCGGTGACGCTGCCCACGCGCTGGCTGGCGCTCGTGCATCCGCGCGTGCACGTGCGCACCGCCGACGTGTTCGCGGCGCCCGCATTGACACGCGACGCGCCGTCAGCGAAAATAATCGTCTTTTCCGAGACTTATGGTCGCAACGTGCTCGCGGACGTCGTCCGCGCGCGCGTTCCCGCGGTCGCGGCGGCCATGAAGGCGCTGCCGGAAGCGGCGCGCATGACCGGCTCGGGCTCCTGCATGTTCGCCGCGTTTGCGTCGCGGCGCGAGGCCGAGGAAGCGCTGCGCGCGGTGCCGCCGGATTGCGACGGCTACCTCGTTCGCACGCTCGCGCGGCACCCGCTTTTCGGGTTCGCGCGATAATACGCAACTGACTCCGTTCCGCTGGGGAGTCGCCAAGTGGTAAGGCACCGGATTTTGATTCCGGCATTCGTAGGTTCGATCCCTACCTCCCCAGCCATCCCTTCTGTCCAGGACCGCGGCCGGTAGGCCCCGATTGCGCTAGACTCGCGTCTCGCCCGAGCAACCGCAGACGACCATGGCCTTCGAGCGCATGCGCATCTTCACGGGGAACGCGAATCCAAAGCTCGCGGAGGCCGTGTGCAAGCACCTCAACATCAGCCTCGGACGCTGCATCGTCGACCGCTTCTCCGACGGCGAGGTGCTGGTCGAGCTCATGGAGAACGTGCGCGGACGCGATGTCTTCGTGCTGCAGTCCACCTGCGCACCCACCAACGACAACCTGATGGAGATCATGGTGATGGTCGACGCGCTCAAGCGCGCGTCCGCCGGGCGCATCACCGCCGCGATTCCCTACTACGGCTACGCGCGCCAGGACCGGCGCCCGCGCTCGGCGCGCGTGGCGATCACGGCGAAGGTGGTGGCCGACATGCTGTCGAGCGTCGGCGTGCAGCGCGTGATGGTGATGGACCTGCACGCCGACCAGATCCAGGGATTCTTCAACATCCCGGTCGACAACATCTACGCCACCCCGATCCTGCTCGGCGACCTGTGGAAGCGCAACTACGAGGATCTGCTCGTGGTGTCGCCGGACGTAGGCGGCGTGGTGCGCGCCCGCGCGATCGCCAAGCGACTCGACTCCGACTTGGCGATCATCGACAAGCGGAGGCCGAAGGCCAACGTCGCGGAGGTGATGAACATCATCGGCGACGTCGAGGGGCGAGTGTGCGTGATCATGGACGACATCGTCGATACCGCGAACACGCTGTGCAAGGCGGCATCCGCATTGAAGGAGCGCGGAGCCAAGCGCGTGCTCGCCTATTGCACGCACCCCGTGCTGTCCGGCGGCGCGGTCCCGCGCATCGCGGAATCGGACTTGGACGAAGTGGTCGTGACCGACACGATTCCCCTGTCGCCGGAAAGTCAGGCCTGCGGCAAGATCCGGCAGCTTTCGTGCGCCCAGCTCCTGGCCGAGACCAT
This sequence comes from Burkholderiales bacterium, assembly GCA_020845855.1. GTDB lineage: Bacteria > Pseudomonadota > Gammaproteobacteria > Burkholderiales > Casimicrobiaceae > VBCG01. Next base: position 4,720 of record JADLEZ010000310.1, on the reverse strand, counting down.
GACCCGCATCAGCAACGAGGAGTCGGTGTCGTCGCTATTCACGGATTGACTCGAGGGCTGCTATAAGGTTATAATTTAAGGCTTTCCCGAAAACCTGGGTCAGAGTCAGATTTTCCGCGTTCGCCAGGAGCGTTTCTCGCGAACAGCTCGCGAGGCGGAAATTCGAATCTGACCCTGATGTCGCCAATCCCAGCGGACGACCGGGGCGTCAGCCTTGCGGAAGGCCGCAGACAATCGGAGCCTCGCATGGCCACCATCGAATTCACCGCATTCGCGCGCGCGACGGAAGGTCGCGGCGCTTCCCGCCGCATGCGGCGCGCCGGCAAGGCGCCGGGCATCGTGTATGGCGGTATGGCCAAGCCCACGCCCATCGAGCTCGACCATAACGCGCTTTTCCACGCGCTGCGCAACGAGGCATTCCACTCGTCCATCCTCACGATGAAGCTCGACGGCGACGTGACCAAGGTGCTCCTGCGCGACGTGCAGATGCACCCGTTTCGCAACGAGATCCTGCACGTCGACTTCCAGCGCGTGGACGAGAGCCGCCGCATCCACATCAAGGTTCCGCTGCATTTCGTCAACGGCGAGAGCTCGCCGGCGGTGAAGCTGTCCGGCGCGATCGTGAGCCACGTCACGACCGAGGTCGACATTTCGTGCCTGCCGAAGGACCTCCCGGAGTTCATTGAGGTGGATCTGTCGGAGCTCGACGTGGGCCACTCGATCCACGTGTCGGCGCTCAAGCTGCCCGCGGGTGTGACGGTTGTCGCGCAAAAGACCGATCCGGTCGTCGCGACCGCGGTGGTCCCGCGCGCGCAGGTCGAAACGGACGAAGAGCTCGCGGCGGCCGCGGCCGCGGCAGAAGCCGCGGCGCCGGTGGCAGGGGCGGAAGCCGCCGCGGCACCCGCGGCCGAGAAGGCTTCGGAGAAGAAGGAAGAGAAGAAGGACGACAAGAAGAAGTAACCCCGCGCGTCTGCGGCATCATCGGTATGAGGGCCCGCAGAACAGCGCGGGCCTTTGCATCTGCCAGACCACGATGAAGCGAAGCACCCCTCACGCCTCGTGTCGGACACCCTCTCCCCGCTCGCGGGGAAAGGGCTGGGGTGAGGGGCGGCGCTGACTTGGCCAAGCCCATTCGTCTCGTCGCCGGCCTCGGCAATCCTGGCCGGGACTACGCGAGGACCCGGCACAACGCCGGGTTCTGGTTCGCGGACGCGCTCGCCGCGAAGCTCGGCGCGTCGTTCGCGAACGAGACCAAGTTCTCGGGCGAGCTGGCCAGGGCCGGCAGCGTTCGCCTCGTGAAGCCGTCGACGTACATGAACCTGTCGGGGCGCAGCGTCGCGTCGCTCGCGCAGTTCTTTGGCATCGCGCCGGACGAGGTCCTCGTCGTGCACGACGAACTCGACTTGAAGCCCGGCGAGGCGAAGATGAAGTTCGGCGGCGGTGTCGCGGGGCACAACGGTCTCAAGGATGTGCGCGCCCAGCTCGCGACCCCCGATTTCTGGCGCCTGCGGCTGGGGATCGCGCATCCGCGCGACTCGGCGCTCACCGAGCAGCAGGTGGTCGACTACGTGCTGAAGCCCCCGGGAGCCGAAGAAGAGGCCGCGATCCGGGGCGCGATCGCGCGTGCGATCGACGTGTGGCCGGCGATCGCGGACGGCGACATGGAGCGGGCGATGATGAGCCTGCATACGAAGGAAAAGAAGGACTCATGAGTCTCAAATGTGGCATTGTTGGCCTGCCCAACGTCGGCAAGTCCACGCTCTTCAACGCGCTGACCAAGGCGGGCATCGCCGCTGCGAACTACCCGTTCTGCACCATCGAGCCCAACGTCGGGATCGTCGAGGTGCCCGACCCGCGCCTTGCGGCGCTGGCGGACATCGCGAAGCCGGAGAAGGTCATTCCCGCCGTCGTGGAGTTCGTCGACATCGCGGGCCTCGTCGCCGGCGCCTCGAAGGGCGAAGGCCTGGGCAACCAGTTCCTCGCCAACATCCGCGAGACCGACGCGATCGCGCACGTCGTGCGCTGTTTTGCGGACGACAACGTCGTGCACGTCGCCGGCAAGGTGAACCCGGTCTCCGACATCGAGACCATCAACACCGAGTTGGCGCTCGCGGACTTGGCGTCGGTCGAAAAGCAGCTTGCCAAGTACGGGAAACCCGCGCACGCGGGCGGCAGCAAGGAAGCCGCGCGCATCGAGGCAGCGCTCAAGAAGGTGTACGCGGTGCTCGACCAGGGCCGGCCTGCGCGCGCCGCCGACCTCTATCACGAGGAGGAGGAAGTGCTGCGGCCGTTCTTCCTGCTCACCATGAAGCCGACGATGTACGTCGCCAACGTCGACGAGCATGGCTTCATCGACAACCCGCTGCTCGACGCCGTGGCCGCGCACGCCGCGAAGGAGGGTGCGCCGGTGGTGGCCGTGTGCGCGGAGATGGAGGCGCAGATCGCCGACATGGATGCCGGTGACAAGGCGGTGTTCCTGGCCGACATGGGGGTGAGCGAGCCTGGCCTCGATCGCGTCATCCATGCGGGCTACGCGCTCCTCGGGTTGCAGACGTATTTCACGGCGGGTCCCAAGGAAGTGCGCGCGTGGACGATTCGCAAGGGCGACACGGCGCCGCAGGCGGCGGGCGTGATCCACACCGACTTCGAAAAGGGCTTCATCCGCGCGGAAGTCACCGCATTCGGCGACTATGTCGCGTGCAAGGGCGAGCAGGGCGCCAAGGAAGCCGGCAAGATGCGCCTCGAGGGGCGCGAGTACGTCGTCAGGGACGGCGACGTCATGCATTTCCGGTTCAACGTCTAGAATCGGCTGCCGCCGGCGGAATCATGTTTGTCAGATCGCGATAACCCGGGGAGCGGTCGAATCATCACGGCTCGCGCGCCGTGAGAGAGCGGTGTCGAAGGTGGCGAAATCCTCGCATCCGGCGGCAAGCGCGTGGTGCAACGCGTCAGCGAAGTTCCAGCCTTGCCGCATTTTTCTTGCCGCCGCAACAACGGCCGCCTGCTCGCCGACGACGGCATTTTCCAGTATCGCGAGCCTTTCCAGCGCGTCCGCAATCGATTTGGATGAACACCCGTATCGCGAGCGCAGCACCCACTCCAGTTCAAGGATGACCGTTACCGGGATGTATACCGGCTGAGCGTTCAGACAGGCCTGCGCGCGCCGGCCCTGCGCCGCGTCATCCTGCATCAAGGCGCGCACCAGTACATTGGTATCCAGGGCGCGCACGCCGTCAGTCCTTGTAGTCCGTGACCCGCATATCCTTCACAGCCACTCGTGGACCGGAACGCTTGAGGATGGCCTGGATCTCGGAAAGCTTCGCCGTATTCTTGACCGGCGCCGGCGTGATGCGCGCGCCTTTGCCCTCGACACGGACGTCTACACGCATTCCAGGCTTTAACCCGAGCGCCTTCCGCACGGCGGCTGGGAGGACGATCTGCCCCTTGGTTGACACAAGCACAGCGCTCACCGCTCGCTCCGGAAGTTTTACCAGGTAGGTATTCTACACCCGCCGACATTCGCGCAGAAGCAAGCCCCCTTGATCGCGAATCCTCGGTGCGGAAGAGTCTGGCAGGTTTTCGGGGGAGTAGCTGGGGAGCTGGGTCTGGGCTAGGTCTGGGCTAGGTCGGCAAATTGAAGGCCTGATGGCATGATGGGAGAATGCCGGCATGACTGCGACCCTCGTCTGATGCGGCGGGCTGTCCTTTTCGCCGTGCTCCTCGCTGCCGCCTGCGCCACCGCGCCGCGGCTCGAGCCTCCGAAAGTGGGTGTGGCGCGGGTGACCCTCGACCGCTTCGGCGGCGCGAGCGCGCAGTTCACGATCGTGCTGGCGCTGTCCAATCCGAACGACCGCGAGATCGCGGTCGACGCGGCGGCTGCCGACCTGCGCGTCGAGAACGTGGTCGTCGGCAGCGCGAGGCTCGCGGCGCCGGTACGCCTGCCCGCGCACGGTGAGACGACGGCCACGCTAGCGGCGCGCACCGACCTGCCTTCGACGTTGCAGGCGGCCGCCGAGTTGACGCGCCGGCTCTCCACGCGACCCGAAGACGGGGCGGCGCTGCGCTACACGATCTCGGGGACCGCGACGATCGACGGCGGCAGCGTGATCCCGTTCTCGCGCAGCGGGGAGATCGGACGGTGAAGTTCACCAAGATGCAGGGCCTCGGCAACGACTTCGTCGTGATCGACGCCGTGCGCCAGCGCGTCGATCTCGATGCCGCGACCGTGCGCGCGATCGCCGACCGCCGCTTCGGGGTGGGGTGCGACCAGGTGCTGGTGGTCGAGCCCGCGCAAGGCGACGCCGACTTCGGCTACCGCATCTTCAACGCCGACGGCGGCGAGGTCGAGCAATGCGGCAACGGCGCGCGCTGCTTCGTCACCTTCGTGCGCGCCCAGGGGCTGACGGCCAAGCGTGAAATCCGCGTGCAGACGAAGGGCGGGCTGATCGTGCCGAAGCTCGACGACGACGGGCGGGTGACCGTGGACATGGGCGTGCCGCGCTTTCGCCCGGAGGACGTCCCGTTCACCGGCGGAAGCGGCGGGCCTACCGATACGCTCGACGTCGGCGGGAACGCGATCACGGTTTCGGTGCTGTCGATGGGCAATCCGCACGCGGTGCAAGCGGTGCCCGATGTCGCCTCGGCGCCGGTGGCGACCCAGGGCCGCGCGATCGAGCATCATCCCCGCTTTCCCCAGCGCGTCAACGCGGGCTACATGGAG
>JADLEZ010000309.1 GCA_020845855.1 Burkholderiales bacterium | reverse complement strand
GTGTCCTTGTCGAGCACGGGATGGTTGGCGCCGTGATGGCCGAACTTCAGCTTGAGCGTGCGCGCGCCGGCGGCCAGGCCGAGTAGCTGCTGACCTAGGCAAATGCCGAAGGTCGGCATGCCCGCGGCGACGATCTGCCGAATCGCCGCGATGGCGTAATCGCACGGCTCCGGGTCGCCCGGGCCGTTGGACAGGAACACGCCGTCCGGCTTCATCGCCAGCACCTCGCGCGCGGGCGTCTGCGCGGGCACGACCGTGACGCGACAGCCGCGCTCGGCGTGCATGCGCAGGATGTTGTGCTTGACGCCGTAGTCGTACGCGACGACATGGAAGCGCGCCGCACCCATCGGGCGGTAGCCGGCGCCGAGCGCCCACGTGCTCTCGTTCCACTCGTACGGCGACGCGCAGGACACGACCTTGGCGAGGTCGAGCCCGGCCATCGACGGCGCCGTGCGCGCCTGCGCGATCGCGTCCGCCTGCGCGCTCTCGCCGAGGCCCGCGGCGGCCACGATGCAGCCGTTTTGCGTGCCCTTCTCGCGCAAGACACGGGTGAGCCGCCGCGTGTCGAGGTCAGCGATGGCGACGATGTTGCCGTTGCGCAGGTACGTGGACAGGTCGTCCTGCTTGCGCCAACTCGACGCCGTGCGCGGCAGGTCGCGGATCACGAGCCCAGCCGCGTGGATGCGCGTGGATTCGGCATCCTCCGCGTTCACGCCGACGTTGCCGACATGCGGATACGTGAGCGTGACGATCTGCCCGGCGTAGGACGGATCGGTCAGAATCTCCTGGTAGCCGGTCATCGCCGTGTTGAACACGACTTCGCCGACGGCCACGCCCGCGGCGCCGATCGCGCGCCCGCGGAACACCGTGCCGTCCGCCAGCGCGAGCACGGCGGGAATGGCCGGCGCGAACAATGCGGGCGGCGCGGCTACGTTGGCTTCAGGGGCGTTCATGGCGGCGGACGTAGAAACGGGGAAGGCCGATAGTCATCGTCGACCTCCCCCGCTAACCTGCTGAATTGTACCGCGAAACGCCTCCCAGGACAATCGCGCAGGCGCTACTCGACGAGCCGATCCGCGCGCAGCAGGAGGTCGCGCGGAAGCGCGATGCCGATGGACTTCGCCGCCGACCGGTTGAGCACGAGCTCGAACTTGACGGGCTGCTCGATAGGAAGGCTGCCGGGCGAGGCGCCGCGGACGATCCGGTCGACGTACGCCGCCGCGCGCCGGCACAGATCGGCGTAGCTCGCGCCGTAGCTCATGAGGCCACCGGCGTCGACGTAGTCGCTCGACCTGTAGATGGCCGGCAATCTGTGCTTTTGCGCGAGTCCCGCGATCGACTTGCGGTTGAAGAAGAACATCGGATTCTCGACGACGAGCAGCACGTCCGCGCGCCACTTCGCGATCTCGGCGAGCGCGGGCTCGATGTCCTCGACCCGCTTCGCTTCGACCGCCCGGTACTCCTTGCCAAGCGCGTGCACCGCGCGTTCGATCTCCGCCAGCTCGGCGGGCACGCCGGGGAAGTTCAGGGCGTAGAGCACCGCGATGCGCGAGGTCTTGGGAAAGGCCTCGCGGATGAGGTCCACGCGTTTGGACGCGACCTCGGGACTCTGGCTCGTGAGCCCGGTCATGTTGCCCCCCGGGTGCGCGAGGCTCCGGGCGAACCCTTCTCCGACCGGGTCCGGCGCGACCGCGAACACGATCGGCGCGGTCACGCCGCCCTTGCGTATGGCGTCCGAAGCAAGGGCCGACGGCGCAAACCATACGTCGATCTTCCGCGTTGCCAGCTCTTGCACGAGCGCGGGCAACCGGTCGAGCTTTCCTTCGGCATAGCGGGTCTCGAGCCGGACGTTCTTGCCGTCCACGTACCCTAGATCGGCAAGACCGCGCACGAATGCCTCCTGAAGATGCGCGTGCGTGGCGACACTGCCGGGATGCAGAATCGCGATCTGCGTGACCCTCGTTGGCGCTTGCGCATGCGCCGTGCAGGCGAATGCGAGAGCTGCCACGGCGAGGAGCGTCCTCATGTCAGTTTTTCCACCGGCCGATGGCGGTCCCGCGACGCATGAAACGGCCGCTGCCCCTCACCCCGACCCTCTCTCCGCAGCGCGGGGAGAGGGAGTGGAATGGGGCGACGCTGCGATAGCGGTCCCTCTCCCCGCCCGCGGGGGAGGGAGTGGAATGGGGCGACGCTGCGATAGCGGTCCCTCTCCCCGCCCGCGGGGAGAGGGTGCCCGACAGGGCGGGTGAGGGGTGTCACGCGCGGCACCTGCTTCATCCTAGTACGACGCGCTGAAGCCTCCGTCCACGTAGAGCAGATGCCCGGTGACGTAGTCGGACGCGGACGAGGCGAGGAAGACCGCCGCACCGGCGACTTCCGCCGGCTCGCCCCAGCGTCCTGCGGGGGTGCGCCGCGCGATCCAGGCCGAGAACTCCTCGTCGGCGATGAGCGGGGCGTTCATCTCGGTCTTGAAAAAGCCGGGCGCGATGCCGTTGACCTGCACGTTGTGCGGCGCCGCCTCGACCGCGAGCGCGCGCGTCATCATCTTGAGCGCGCCCTTCGAAACGGCGTACGGGACGACGTTCGGCCGCCCGAGGTCGGAAGCAATCGAGCAGATGTTGATGATCTTGCCGCGGCGCCGCGCCTGCATGCCGGGCAGCACCGCGCGCGTGACCAGGAACGCACCGTCGGTGTTCGCGGCCATGAGCGCCCGCCATTCGTCGAGGGTGACGTCGGGCAGCGGCTTGCGTTTCACCTGCGCAGCGTTGTTGACCAGGACGTCGATGTCGCCGATCGCGCCGTGGATCTCGGCGATGCCGGTGGCAACGGCTTCCTCGTCGGTCACGTCGAATGCGCAGGTGCTCGCAGCGTGGCCCGCTTCGGCGAGGCGCTCCAGCGCGGCGTCGAGCTTGGCGCGGTTGCGGCCGTTGATCACCACGCGCGCGCCCGCCGCCGCCAGTCCTTCCGCGATGGCGAGCCCGAGTCCCGAGCCGCCGCCGGTGACGAGCGCAAGACGCCCACTCAAGTCGAAGGGATGCTTCATGACACCCCCCGAAGCGGCGCTTCGCGCCGCCTCCCCCCAGGGGGGCGAGCGCCTTGGGGCGGCCCTGCGGCGCTCATCGCAAACCCAGCACATCCGGCATGTCGAACACCCCCGCTTCGCCGCGCGCACGCTTGGCCGCGACGAACTCGACCGCGCGCAGCGCGCCGGCGACGAAGAGCTGGCGCGAGGTGGCGCGGTGCGCGATCTCCACGCGCTCGCCGTCGCTCGCGAAGATCACCGTGTGCTCGCCCACCACGTCGCCGCCGCGCAGCGCCGCGAAGCCGATGCTTCCCGCTTCGCGCTCGCCGGTGACGCCGTGGCGCGCGTACGCCGCGAGGTCGGCGAGCGCACGTCCCCGGCCGGCCGCCGCGGCTTCACCCAGGCGCAGCGCGGTGCCGGACGGCGCGTCGACCTTGTGCTTGTGGTGCATCTCGACGATCTCGATGTCGAAGCCGAGGCCGAGCGCACGCGCCGCCCCTTCCACGAGCGACAGGAGCACGTTGACGCCCACGCTCATGTTGGCGGCGAACACGATCGGAATCGCCTCGCCGTGCGCGCGCAGCGCGCGCTTCTGCGCGTCATCGAGACCGGTGGTGCCGACCACGGCGGCAACCCGGTGGCGCTCGCACGCGGCAAGGTGCGCGAGCGTGCCCGCCGGCCGGGTGAAGTCGACGAGCACGTCGGACCGCTCGAGTGCGGCGTCGACGTCGGTGCTCACGACCACTCCGCTGCCCGCATCGCGGCCCACGGCCGGCGTGCCGGGCACGTCGAGCGCGGCCGCCAGCGTGAACGCCGAAGGTTGTGCGAGCACGGACGCGATCAGCGCCTGGCCCATACGGCCGCCGGCGCCGGCGATCGCGACGCGATTCATGCGGTTTAGGGGACGGCGCCCGCCGCCGGGTCCCACACCTTCTTGAACACGTCGATGACCTTGCCGATGAAACCCGCATCCTGCCCGTAGGGATCCTGCGGCATCGTCCGCGACGCCGCGACGCGGTTGAGCTCCTGCACCGACTGTGGCATCTCGTCGCCTTCCCACCGGGCGAGGAGGTCGTCCTTGAAATAGACGGTGAACTGGCGGTGCTCGCGCACCCTTCCGGCACGCTGGAACTGGTACACGTAGTCCCAGCGGTTATCGCGGAACGCGCTGGTGATGAGCGGCGTGCCGAGCGTGGCTCGGACCTGCGTCTTGGTCTGCCCGGTCTTGAGCTTGTCGACCATGTCCTGCGAGATGTAGTTGCCCTGGTTGATATCGAGCTTGTAGACGCCGAACTGGGTGACGACCGGGACGTACTCGTCGACCGTCTGCTTGAGCTGGGCGCATCCGGCCGCGACCAACGCGAGGCAGGCGACGAGCGTGAGGCGGGCGATCATGGAGGCGTCGGGCAGTCTTTCCGCGCTATTATAGCTGTCCGACCGTGAGGACACCGTCCATGAGCACGCAGGGCCGCCCCAAGTGCGAGTTAGCCCCGAAGCGCGTAGCGCGGAGGGTAGTCGAGTGAGCGCGCAGCGCCGCGTAGCGCGAAGGCTAGTCCAATGACCTCGCCCCAGGATCTGAAGAGCGCCGGCCTCAAGGCCACGTTGCCGCGCCTGAAGATCATCAACCTCTTCGAGTCGTCCAAGGTCCGCCACCTGACGGCCGAGGACGTCTACAAGCTCCTGCTCGGCGAGGGACTCGACATCGGGCTTGCGACGGTCTATCGGGTGCTCACCCAGTTCGAGCAGGCGGGGCTTTTGGTGCGCCACCACTTCGAGTCCGGCAAGGCCGTGTTCGAGCTCAACCAGGGCACGCACCACGACCATCTCGTGTGCCTGCAATGCGGCCGGGTCGAGGAGTTCTACGACGCCGAGATCGAGAAGCGCCAGACCAAGATCGCCCGCGAGCGCGGCTTCGAGATCAGCGAGCACGCGCTGTACCTGTACGCCGATTGCACCAAGCCGCGCTGCCCGTACCGCAAGGGCGAATAGGGTCAGATTCGACTTTGGTCTTGCGGGCGCGCCGGCACAGCGACCCACGCTACGGAAGCGCAGCAGAAAGTCGACTCTGACCCTATTCCCGCCGGTTGAAGTCCGCGAACCGGAATCCCAGCAGCCACAGCGCGCCGAAGTACGCGGCGGCGCCGGCCACGACCACCAGGAACAGCCGTCCGACCCGCGCCCACAACCCCGCATTGAGCCAGAACTCGGCAGGGCCGGCCGCCCAGTACAGCACGGCGGCGAGAACGCCGAGCGCGATCACGACCCTCGACACAAACGCGAGCCAGCCGGACGCCGGCGCATAGTAGCCGTTCTTGCGCAGGAACCAGAACAGGAGGCTCGCGTTGACGCACGCGCCGAGGCTCGTCGCCAGGGTGAGGCCGGCGTGTCCGAGGAACTGCATGAAGACGACGCCGAGCAACGTCGTGACCGCCACCGTGAAAAAGGAGATCTTCACCGGCGTGCGGATCTGCTGGCGCGCGTAGAAGCCGGGGGCCAGGATCTTCACCAGGATCAGCGCGAGCAGGCCCACGCTGTATCCCAACAGTGCCGCGCGCGTCATCCATACGTCGGCGACGCCGAACTTGCCGTACTGGTACAGCGTGGTGATGAGCGGCACGGCGAGCAGCCACAGCGCGAACGCCGCGGGCAGCGCCAGCAGGATCGCGAGGCGCAAGCCCCAATCGAGCAACGCGGAGTACTCGTCGTGGCGCGCGTCGCTGTAATGCTGCGCGAGCGACGGCAAGAGCACGGTGCCCAGCGCGACACCCAGCAGCGCGCTCGGAAACTCCATCAGCCGGTCGGCGTAGGTGATCCACGACACTCGTCCGTCGCCCAGGCTCGCCGCGAGCTGCGTGTTGATCAGCGCCGAAATCTGGGCCGCGGAGACGCCGATCACCGCCGGGCCCATGAGGAGCAGGATGCGTCGCACGCCCTCGTCGCGCCAGTCGAAGCGCGGCCGCGGCAGCATCCCGAGGCGCGCGAGCGGGGCGATCTGCAGCACGACCTGCGCGATGCCGCCGATGAGCACGCCCCACGCGAGCGCGAGAATCGGTGGATCGAAAAAGCGCGCGAGGAAGATCGCCGCGCCGATGATCGCGAGGTTGAGCAGCACCGGCGTTACCGCCGGAATCGCGAAGCGGCGGTAGACGTTCAGCACGCCGCCCGCGAGCGAGACGAGGGAGACGAAAAAGATGTATGGGAAGACGATCCGGATCATGTCCGCGGTGAGCTCGACCTTGCCGGGCGTGTGCGCGAAGCCGGCCGCCAGCAGGTAAACGAGCCAGGGTGCGGCCAGAACGCCGAGCACGGTTACGCCGAGCAGCACCACCGCAAGCAGCGTCGCCACGCGGCCGACGAGATCGCGCGTCGCGTCCTCGCCGCGCTGGCGCTTGTACTCGGACAGGATCGGCACGAACGCCTGCGAGAACGCGCCTTCGGCGAACATCCGGCGCAGGATGTTGGGCAGGCGAAACGCCGCCTCGAACGCGTCCATCTGCACCCCGGCGCCGAAGACGGCGGCCTTGAGGCTCTCGCGGGCGAGGCCGGTCACGCGGGACAACAGCGTCATCCCGCTGACGGTGGTCAGGGCGCGGAGGAGGTTCACGAAGGGCGGCGGCAGGGGCGCGAAGCGGCGCCAACGTCTTGTGTAGACAGCGAAAACAGGTTATTATTACCGGCTATCCACGATTTAACCAAGGAAGACCTTATCCATGGCCAATTCGGCCCAAGCCAAGAAGCGCGCCCGCCAGGCGGAAGGCACTCGCCGGCGCAACGCGAGCCAGAAGTCGGAGCTTCGCACCGCGATCAAGAAAGTGCGCAAGGCGATCGCGGCCGGCGACAAGGCGTCCGCGACCAAGACCCTGCAGGAATCGCAGGCGGTAATGGACCGCATCGCCGACAAGAAAGTCGTGCACAAGAACCTCGTGAGCCGCACGAAGTCGCGGCTGTCTTCCGCGATAAAGGCGCTGGCGTAAGCGCGCCGGAACCCCGCTAAACTTCAGATGGAATCGGGGCGCGCGGCGCCCCGATTTGCTTAGAGTTCATGACTGCTAAGCACTTCCTCCAGCTCAAGGACTTCTCGGCCGGCGAGCTCGGCTACCTCTTCGACCGCACGCGTTGGATCAAGGAGCGGTTCAAGCGCTACGAGGCCTACCAGCCGCTGCGCGACCGCACGCTCGCCATGGTGTTCGAGAAGGCCTCCACGCGCACCCGCGTTGCGTTCGAGGCCGGCATGAACCAGCTCGGCGGCATCGCGATCAATCTCAACCGCGGCGACACCCAGCTCTCGCGCGGCGAGCCGATCGAGGACGTCGCCCGCGTCATCTCGCGCATGGTCGACGTGGTCATGATCCGCACCTTCGAGCAGAGCATCATCGAGCGCTTCGCCGCGCACTCGCGGGTGCCCGTGATCAACGGGCTCACCAACGAATACCACCCCTGCCAGATCCTCGCGGACATCTACACCTACGTCGAGCATCGCGGCAGCATCGCCGGGCGCACGGTGGCGTGGGTGGGCGACGGCAACAACGTCTGCAACACGTGGCTGGAGGCCGCGGCGATCCTGGGCTTCACCGTGCACGTCGCAACGCCGCCGGGGTACGAGGTTAACGCGCAGATCGGCGCTGCCTGCCGCGGGCACTATCAGACCTACGCCGACCCGATGGAAGCCTGCCACGGCGCCGACCTCGTCACCACCGACGTGTGGACGAGCATGGGCTTCGAGGCCGAGAACGCGGCGCGCCAGCGCGCGTTCGCCGATTGGATGGTCGACGCCGACATGATGCGGCAGGCGAAGCCCGACGCGTTGTTCATGCACTGCCTGCCCGCGCACCGCGGCGAGGAAGTCGCCGCCGAGGTGATCGACGGCCCGCAAAGCGTGGTGTGGGACGAGGCCGAGAATCGCCTGCACGCGCAAAAGGCGCTGCTCGAGTACCTCGTGTGCGGCCGCGTGAACCCCTGAACCCGCAGCGATCCGCTAGCCCTTCTTTTCCGCGATCCGCTGCAGCGGCGACGTCTCGCTCGACTGCAGGAGTCCGGTCTTCATGTACGTCGCGAGCTTCTCGCGCGTGTCCGCGATGTCGAGCGCGCGCATCGTGAGCTGCCCGATGCGGTCCTGCGCCGTGAACGACCCCTCGCCCTTCTCCATCGTGAGGCGCTCGGGCTTGTAGGTGAGGTTCGGGCTCACGGTGTCGAGGATCGAGTAGTCGTTGCCGCGGCGAAGCTCGAGGGTCACCTCGCCCGTGATCGCGCGGGCGACCCAGCGCTGCGCGGTGTCGCGCAGCATCATCGCCTGCGGGTCGAACCAGCGGCCCTGGTAGAGGAGCCGCCCCAGGCGCCGGCCGTTGTCGCGGTACTGCTCGATCGTGTCCTCGTTGTGGATGCCGGAGAGCAAGCGTTCGTACGCCGCGAAGAGGAGCGCCATGCCCGGCGCCTCGTACACGCCGCGGCTTTTCGCCTCGATGATGCGGTTCTCGATTTGGTCGGACATGCCGAGGCCGTGGCGGCCGCCGATGGCGTTGGCTTCGAGCAGCAGCGCGACCTCGTCGACGAAGGTACGCCCATTGAGCGCGACCGGCCGCCCTTCCTCGAAACGCACCGACACCGTCTCGGCCTCGATCGCCACGTCCTCGCGCCAGAACGCGGCGCCCATGATCGGCACCACGATGCGCATGCCCTTGTCGAGGAACTCGAGGTCTTTCGCCTCATGCGTCGCCCCGAGCAGATTCGAGTCGGTCGAGTACGCCTTCTCGGTGCTCATCTTGTAGTCGAAGCCGGCCTTCGCGAGGTACTCCGACATCTCCTTGCGCCCGCCTAGCTCGTCGATGAAGGCGGCGTCGAGCCACGGCTTGTAGATGCGCAGGCTCGGGTTGGCGAGCAGGCCGTAGCGGTAGAAGCGCTCGATGTCGTTGCCCTTGTAGGTGCTGCCGTCGCCCCAGATGTGGACATCGTCCTCGCGCATGGCGATCACCAGCATGGTGCCGGTGACGGCGCGCCCGATCGGCGTGGTGTTGAAGTAGGTGAGTCCGGCCGTGGTGATATGGAAGGCGCCCGCCTGCAGCGCGGCGATGCCTTCCGCGGCCAGCGCCGCCCGGCAGTCGACCAGGCGCGCTTCCTGGGCGCCGTAGTCCTTGGCCTTGCGCGGGATGGCGTCGTAGTCGCTCTCGTCGGGTTGGCCCAAGTGCGCCGTGTACGCATAGGGGATGGCGCCCTTGGCGCGCATCCAATGCAGCGCGGCGGAGGTGTCGAGGCCGCCGGAGAAGGCGAGGCCGACCTTCTGGCCGGCCGGGATCGATTGCAGGATATGCGACATGGGCAGCAAGTCGAAGTGCCGAGAATCCGCTATTCTAGACGGCGGAGGGTGGTCCAGTGAGCCCGACGGGCTGCCCCGGGGGGGAATTGCCCCCAAAGCGCGATAGCGCGAAGAAAGTTGGAGCGTGGCGACGCGACGGTACTGACGGATGCCCGCATGGCACTGTGCCGCTGCGCCCGCGTCGCGGAACAAGCCGTACCGCGACGGCAGCCATCGCAAGATCGGATTCACTGACTAGGGACTTCGCCATGCCTTCCTTCGACATCGTCTCCGAGGTCAGCACCGTCGAGGTGCACAACGCCGTCGACCAGTCCAACAAGGAGGTCGGCAACCGCTTCGACTTCAAGGGCTCCGATGCGCGCATCGAATGGAAGGACAAGGAAAAGACCCTGACGATCTACGCCGACGACGACTTCAAGCTCTCGCAGGTGACCGACATCCTGACGGGCAAGCTCACCAAGCGCGGGGTCGACATCCGGTCGCTGAAGTACGGCGATGTCGAGAAGATCTCCGGCAACAAGGTGAAGCAGGCGGTGACCGTGCGCACCGGGGTCGAGCAGGAGCTCGCGAAGAAGGTCCAGCGCCTGATCAAGGACAGCAAACTCAAGGTGCAGGCGTCGATCCAGGGTGACGCCGTGCGCGTCAGCGGCGCCAAGCGCGACGACCTGCAGAGCGCGATCGCGCTGGTGAAGAAGTCGATCACCGACTTCCCGCTGCAGTACCAGAACTTCCGCGAGTAACCCAGTCTTGTCGTTTGTTGAAATTCGCGCGTTGCTCCCTGTGACTGTGTCATCCCGAGCGAAGCGAGGGATCTGCTTTTGCCGGCCGTTTGATTTGGCTGAATGCGGATCCCTCGCTTCGCTCGGGATGACACCTGTATAGGGAGTAACGCGCGAATTGCAACGAACAGTTCGCTCGTACGGCGGAGCCCTGGTCGGGCCCGGTGTCGACGTCTTCGCGGCGGACGGAATGCCGCCCCCGACAGGTCAGCGCAGCGACGGCGCCAGCGCCTCGAGGTTCTGCGGAGCGATGCGAATCGCGCCGCTGTGCGGGGCGTCGATGTCGCCGATGAGGAAGAACGCGACCGAGACGATCACCGGCAACACCAGCAGGAGGCGCAGTTCCGCCTTCGGGTCCTTCGATCCGAAGCCGACCATGAAGTTCGCGCACACCGCGATCGCGGTCAGCAACAGCCAGGCCGCGGTCGGGATCCGGTTCCACCACGACGCCTGCGTGTAGCCCTGCGAGTTGATGACGTCGTTCATGCTCGCGACCGCGAGCTGCGTCATGGGATCGCGGTTGGCGCGCCCCGGCTCGCGCACGGCCTCCCACAGGTCGTTCTGCAGCTTCGCCGTCCGGGCGCCGATTGCCTCCAGCTCCTGCGCGTTGCGCGTCGCGTAGAACGCGATGCGCTGGCCGGTGTACTCGCGCAGCAGCGCGCGCGCCTTCGCCGCGTCCGTTGCCGGCAGGAAGTCCATGCGTAGGTAGGCCGTTCCAATCGCGTTCGCCTCCTCTTCCTCGAAGTTCTTGCGCTGATCGTAGCGGTTCAACGCCATGGAGAACGTGAAGCCGATGATGAGGCCGAGGAGCGTGAGGGTGGCGGCGAGGATCAGGTCGAAGTCGGCGCGGGTGGCCTCCGAAGTCTTCGAGCGGCGGGACCCGAACCAGGCGCCCAGCCACGACGCCGCCACCATGACGACGAGCGACGTCGGCAGCAACAGCAGCAGCGGATAGTCGACGACGCGCATTGGCCCCAACGATCAGACCAGGTCTTCCACTAGCGCGTTGCGCGCGGCTTCGCCGAGCGCGGGGATCGCGGCGTGGTACTGCGGATGGTCCACACCCACGCCGAGGGCGGCGCCGGCCTTGAGCGCCTCGACCATCGCCGGTGCGAGCTCGAAGCGCAGGAAGTGCACCGCCGAGGTCTTGTCCTCGGTTTCGCGCGTAAGATCCTCGTCGGCGATCGCGTACACCCGCTCGCAGCCGTCGGCTTGCACGAACACCGCCCGCTCGATGCCCTTGAGGCGCGCGAGGGCCGCGCGCCGTTCCGCGACGTCCTCGTACTCGATCAGCATCGACGCCTTGAAGTTGGCGCCGTCGGGCACGAGCGGGTTGTACACGTCGAGCTCGGCCTGGATGCCGGCTTCCTCGAAGATCTTCTCGATGCGCAGCATCTCCTGAATCTGGTAGCGCAGCGTGAGCTCGTCCTCGAAGGCGAGCGTCACGTGCTCGCCCAGGTGCACGGTGCGATTGCGCTTGTGCGCAAGCACGCGCGCGCGGAACGCGGGCCGCTCCTTGGCGTAGGCCTCGAGTGTCATCAGGCTGTCGCGGGTGATCTTGTCCGAGGCCATCATTCGAGTCCGTACGCCATGCGCAGCAGCGTGAGCGGATGCGCCTTGCGCGCGTGTCCGGCGATGCCCGCCTCCTCCATCCCCTGCATGATGCGGCGGCCCGCGATCGGGCAGTCGGAGCTCACGTAGTCCGGATCGCCGTCGCCCATGCGCGCGAACACGGGCTTGCCGATGCGCATCGACTCGGCGAAGTGCTCGACCTTCACGCCCCAGGTGCCGTCGTGCCCGGCGCAACGCTCGACGGTGTTGATCTCGGTGCCGGGAACGAGCGAGAGCGCCTCGCGCGTCTTCTGCCCCACGTTCTGCACGCGCGCGTGGCACGGGATGTGGTAGCTCACCTTGCCGAGCGGGCGCGGGAACTCGCGGCGCAGGAGGCCGTCCTTGTCACGCAGCACGAAGTACTCGAACGGGTCGAACATCGCGTCCGCGACCAGCCTCACGTCCGCGTCTTCCGGGAACAGGAGCGGCAGCTCCGCCTTCCACATGAGCGTACACGACGGCACCGGCGTGAGGATCGCGTAGCCGGCGCGCGCGAGGGCGACAAGCGGGGGCAGGTTGGCATCCTTGAGGCGCTGCACCGATTCGAGATCGCCCAACTCGAGCTTGGGCATCCCGCAGCACATCTCGTGATCGGTGAAGCGGTACGGGATCTCGTTGTGCGAGAGCAGCTTCACGAGGTCCTGCCCGATGCCCGGCTCGTTGTAATTGACGTAGCAGGTGGCGAAGATCGCGACCTTGCCCGGCGTGCGCGCGCCGTCGCGCACCGGCCAGGCGACACTCGGCGGCAGGTGATCGCGCAGCGGCTGCTCCGCGTACGGCGGCAGGGCGGCCTCGGCGGCCACGCCCAGCGTGGCCTGCATCATCCTGCGCGCGGCCGGCATGCGGTTCACCGCGTTGACCACCTTCACCACCACCGGAAGCGTCGCGAGCTTGCCGAGGCGGTCGGTGCCGCTCAGGAGCTTGTCGCGCATCCGTGCCCCGCCGTCGCGGAACTTCTTCGCCTTGGCGCGCAGCATGAGGTGCGGGAAGTCGACGTTCCACGGGTGCGGCGGAACGTACGGGCACTTGGTCATGTAGCAGAGGTCGCACAGGTAGCACTGGTCGACGACCTTGGCGTAGTCGCTCTTGGACACGCCATCGAGCTCACCCGTCTTGCCCTCGTCGATCAGGTCGAACAGGGTGGGAAACGACCCGCACAGACTCACGCACCGCCGGCAGCCGTGGCAGATGTCGAAGACGCGCGTAAGCTCGCGATCGAGCGCGTCCTGGTCGTAGAACTGCGGGTTGCGCCAGTCGATCGGATGGCGCGTCGGCGCGTCGAGGGAGCCTTCCCGATTACTCATCGCGTGCGACCGGGGCGCCGGTCAGTTGGTTGAAATTGTGTCATTCCGAGCGCAGCGAGGAATCTTGTTTCTCGCAAGTCCCTTGATGTCTTTGAGGAGCAGATCCCTCGCGGCTTGCTCGGGATGACACGGATTTGCGTCTGTTCACCCGAACTTCGAGTACCTGCTAATCCGCGAGCGCATCCAGCGCCTTCTGGAAGCGGTTGGCGTGCGAGCGCTCGGCCTTGGCGAGCGTCTCGAACCAGTCGGCGATCTCGTCGAAGCCTTCCGCGCGCGCGGCCTTCGCCATGCCCGGGTACATGTCGGTGTACTCGTGCGTTTCACCGGCCACCGCCGACTTGAGGTTCTGGCGGCTGGAGCCGATCGGCAGGTCGGTGGCGGGATCGCCCACCGCCGCGAGGTAGTCGAGATGGCCGTGCGCGTGGCCGGTCTCGCCTTCGGCGGTAGAGCGGAACAGCGCGGAAATGTCGTTCTGGCCCTCGACGTCCGCCTTGTTGGCGAAGTACAGATAGCGGCGGTTCGCCTGCGACTCGCCGGCAAACGCGGCCTTCAGGTTCTCGTGAGTCTTGGTGCCTTGCAGGGGTTTCATCGGGATCTCCTCGTGAGGTGTTGCGAGAAACTTGCTGTCGCTTGCCGGATCGCCGGGTGCGGCGACAGCATGGATTCTGCGCGCCGCGGCGCGCGGACGCCAATTGATTATGCCAATAGTTGCGATAGGATGCCTTAATCGGCGCCTTCCCGAGGAACGAGCCGGGCTGGAGCCTGCCCACGCCCGATACCTCGGCATCGCCGAAAGCGCCGATGCGCAGCCGCGGGCTATCGAATCGGGAGCGAAACGGCCGCGGACACGCAACTTGCGGACGTCATGCGAGAGGCGCCACCTTCATCACCTCGTCCGCGGTGGTGATGCCGGCCGCCACCTTCATGGCACCCGACACCCGCAGCGGCTTCATCCCGTCCTTGTACGCCTGCTCGCGCAGCGTGCGGTCGTGCGGATCGCTGGTGATGAGCTTGCGCAGCGCCCCGGTCAACAGCATGATCTCGTACAGGCCGATGCGCCCGAAGTAGCCGGTCATCCGGCATTCGAGGCAGCCCTCGGCGGCCATCGCACTCGCGGGCCGATCGGCGCGCCACGGTGCGGTCATGAGCCGCCAGGACTCCTCGTCGGGCGGCTCCGACTCCTGCTTGCAATGCGGGCACAGCGTGCGCACGAGGCGCTGCGCCATCACCCCGAGCAGCGTGGACGACAGGAGGTAGGGCGGCACGCCGAGGTCGAGCAGGCGGGTCACCGCCGTCGGCGCATCGTTGGTGTGCAACGTGGACAGCACGAGATGGCCGGTGAGCGCCGCCTGCACCGCCATGTCGGCCGTATCGTGGTCGCGAATCTCGCCCACCATGATGATGTCCGGGTCCTGCCGCATCAGCGTGCGCACGCCCGAGGCGAAGTCCACCCCTATCACCGGCTGCACCTGCATCTGGTTGAACAGGGGCTCGATCATCTCGATCGGATCCTCGATCGTGCACACGTTCACTTCCGGCGTGGCAAGCGTCCGGAGCGACGAATACAGCGTCGTCGTCTTGCCGGAGCCGGTGGGGCCGGTGACCAGGATGATTCCGTTCGGCTGCTTGATCATCTGCTCCCAGCGCTCGCGGTCGTCCTGCGTGAAGCCGAGCTCGGAGTACTCGCGCACCAGCACTTCCGGGGTGAAGATGCGCATCACGAGCTTCTCGCCGAACGCGGTGGGCATGGTCGAGATGCGCAGCTCGACCTCGTCGTCGTTGGGCGAGAGGGTCTTGATGCGCCCGTCCTGCGGGCGCCGCTTTTCGACGATCTCCATGCGCGCCAGTAGCTTGATGCGCGAGGTCATCGCGATCAGCACCGGCTGCGGAATGGTGTAGACCTGGTGCAGGACGCCGTCGATGCGGAAGCGCACGATGCCCACGTCGCGCCGCGGCTCGATGTGGATGTCGGAAGCGCGCTGCTCGAACGCGTACTGCCACAGCCAGTCCACGATGTGGACGATGTGCTGGTCGTTGGCGTCGAGGTGCGCGTGGCGACCGAGCTCCACGAGCTGCTCGAAGTTGCGTAGCGTGAGCTCGCCCTTGGAGGTCTCCTGCGCGCGCTTCATCGAGCGGGCGAGGTTGAAGAACTCGCCCACGTAGCGTTTGATGTCGGCCGGGTTGGCGAAGACGAATTTCACTTCGCGCTTGACCATTTCCTGGAAGTCGTCTGCCCACGCGCGCACGAACGGCTCGCTGGTGGCGACGGTGACGGTGAGGCGGTCGACCGCGACCGGCAGCACGCGGAAGCGCTCCGCGTAGGCGTTGGACATCGTCTGGGTGACCGCCTGCAGGTCGATCTTCAACGGATCGATGTGCATGTACGGCACCTTGAGCTTGCCGGCGAGCCACTCCACCAGGAACTCGAGGTGCATGAGCTTGTGCGGCGGCTTGGCCGATTTCCACTTCTGCACCGCGATGAGCTCGAGCGGATGGTCGTACTGCTTGGTGCGCGAGCGCCCGAGCTGCTCGGCCTGCGCCGCCGGCACCAGGCCGTCGGCCGCCATGAGCTTCAGGATGTCGTCCAGGCGCAGCCGCTTGTCCGGCGGTTGACCGGGCTTCGGTGCCGGGTGTGCGGTCTTGACGCCGGAAGTGGTTGAAGCCATGGGACTATCCTACAAGGAAATTAGGGTCAGACATCGTCGGACCCTAATTTCCTACCTGGAACACCTCGCGCAGGTACTTCACGTACGACGGGTCGTAGTCCATGGTCTTGGACGGCTCGTCGCTGATCTTGGCCACCGGCTGCCCATTGCAGCGGGTCATCTTGATCACGATCTGCAGCGGCTCGTAACCCAGGTCGTTGGTGAGATTGGTGCCGATGCCGAACGATGTCTGCACGCGCCCCTTGAAGTACTCGTACAGCCGCATCGCGAGCGGCACGGTGAGGCTGTCGCTGAACACGAGGATCTTGCTGCGCGGGTCGATGCGCATGCGCTGGTAGTGCTCGATCAGCTTGTCGCCCCAGCCGAACGGATCGCCGGAATCGTGGCGCACGCCATCGAACAGCTTGCAGAAGAAGAGGTCGAAGTCGCGCAGGAAAGCGTCGAAGCCCACCACGTCGGACAGTGCGATCCCGAGGTCGCCCCGGTACTCGCGTGCCCACATGTTGAACCCGAACGACTGCGAGTCGCGCAAGCGCGGCCCCACCGCCTGGCAGGCCTGCAGGTATTCATGGGCCATGGTCCCGAGCGGCGTCACGCCCTGCTCCATCGCGAAGCGCACGTTGCTGGTGCCGACGAAGTGCCTCGCCATGTCGCGCTTGAGCGATTGCAGCACTTCCCCCTGCCATTCGCGCGAAAAGCGCCGGCGCGTGCCGTAGTCGGCGATGCGGAAGTCGGTCGACTCGATGGTGTTGGCCTGCGCGATCTTCGCCGCGAGCCGCCGGCGCCCCTCGTCGAAGTCGGGCGCCTGCCCTTTGTTGCGGTAGTAGACCTCCGACACGATCGCGAGCACCGGCACCTCGAACAGGATCGTGTGCAGCCACGGCCCCTTGATCGTGATGTCGATCTCGCCCGGCGAGTCCTCGATGCGCGAGACCTTGATGAAGCGCTGGTCGAGGCGGAACAAGCCCAGCAGGTCGACGAAATCGCTCTTGAAAAAGCGCCAGCGGCGCAGGTAGTCGAGCTCGTCCTGCTTGAACCGCAGCCCGCATAGCCCGCGGATCTCGTCCTCTATCTCGGCCACGTACGGCGACAAGTCGACGACCGGATTGCGGCACTTGAAGCGGTACTCGACCTGCGCCTCGGCGAAGCGATGCTGCACGACCTGCATCATCGTGAACTTGTACAGGTCGGTGTCGAGCAGCGAGGGGATGATCATGGCCGTGGCATCTTACTCCGGTCCGCGGCTGCCGTCGGGCACCACCCGGATACGCAGCGCGAGGGCCACTGCAGCCAGCGTGGCCGCCACGGCGCACCAACCCGCCCAATGAGCCGGCCGATGAGGGGCCCGGTAAACAGCGTTGCGAGGCCGCCCGCGAAGTAGACGTAGGGGAGCTCGGCTTCCGTGAGACCGACGTTGGCGACCTTGTATGCTGCAATGAACGGGACCACCAGCAACCGCGGGTCAGTAAACGTGCATTTGGAAAGGGTGTCGCGGCGCCACCCTGCCTGCTTAGTATCATGCGGCCCATGCTGATCAACTGCGTGGCCTATCAGGACGGCAAGAAGCTCGCCGACATCCCGGTCGAGGACATCAGCGAGTACGTAAGCCGGCCGGACTGCTTCGTCTGGGTGGCGCTGTTCGAGCCGACGACCGAAGAGCTCGACCAGATGGCCGAGGAGTTCGACCTGCACGAGCTCGCGGTCGAGGACGCGCGCCATGGGCACCAGCGCCCGAAGATCGAGGAGTACGGCGACTCGCTGTTCGCGGTCCTGCACACGATCGAGCGCGAGCCGACAGCCGAGGGCGGCGACGAGCTCGTCACCGGCGAGGTCGACATCTTCGTCGGGGCGAACTACCTGCTCACCGTGCGCCATCGCACCCACATGGGCTTCGCGTCGGTGCGCGCGCGCAGCGAGCGCGAGCCGGAGCTGCTCAAGCATGGCGCGGGCTACGTGTTCTACGCGGTGATGGACAACGTCGTCGACCGCTACTTCCCGGTGATCGACGCGCTGGAGACCGAGCTCGAGGAGATCGAGAGCCACATCTTCGAGCAGGGCACCGCGCGCCGGAACATCGAGACGCTGTACGCGCTCAAGCAGAAGGTGATGACGGTCAAGCATGCGGTGGATCCGCTGATGGAGGCCACCGGCCGCCTGTACGGAGGGCGCGTGCCGCAGGTCTGCGCCGGGATGGGTGAATACTTCCGCGACGTGTACGACCACCTGCACCGCATCCACGCCTCGATCGAAGGCATCCGCGAAATGCTGACCACGGCGATCCAGGTCAACCTCGGGATGATCTCACTGTCGGACAACGAGGTAACCAAGAAGCTCGCTGCGTGGGCGGCGATCATCGCGGTGCCGACCATGATCGCCGGCATCTACGGCATGAACTTCGATTTCATGCCGGAGCTCAAGTGGACGTTCGGCTATCCGCTGGCCGTGGCGGCGATGGTGGCCGCCGACGTCTACCTGTACTTCCACTTCCGCAGATTGAAATGGTTGTGACGGCGCGTGCGCAAGTCGAAGGCTGTCTGGTCGCATGCGCGCGCGCGCCAGCGCGCTTATGATCGACGCGCTACCTTGGGTTTACCGCACGGAAAGCGCCCGGCCGCCCGAAGCTTTCCGCGCTGACATTATCGGGCGCAAATCGGTCAGCACGGGCGACGCGAGCAGCGAGGCCCGAAGGGCGGCGAGCAAATGCGAGTCGACGCCGAGAGGCGACACGCTGTCGCTCGTTCTCAGCAGTCTCGTGCAAGGAGCCGAGGCGTAAGCGACCGCGGACAAGCGACTTGCGCACGTACTCATGAGTTCGCGGGTCGCACCGGGATCACCTTCCGGTCCTCGCGCGCCGCGGGCACCGGCCATGTCGGCTGCAACGCGAGGTGGCGGATGCCGTACTCCGCCGCGAGCATGCGCTTCGCCTGCGCGAGCAGCGCGAGCCATTCCTCGCCGCGCGCGATCGACACGTGCGCGGACAGCGCGACACCTTCGCTCGACATGTTCCAGATGTGCAGATCGTGCACGTCGACGACACCCGGCAGCGCCGCGAGCGAACGGCCGATCGCGTCGTAGTCGAGGTGCGTGGGCACGCCTTCCATCAGGACACCGGTGGACTGCTTGAGGAGCTGCCACGTCGAGCGCAGGATAAGGAGCGCCACCGCAAGCGACAGGATCGGGTCCGCCGGGGTCCAACCGGTGGCCATCACGATTCCGCCCGCGATCAGCGCGGCGAGCGATCCCAAGAGATCGCCCATCACGTGCAACAGCGCGCCGCGCGTGTTGAGCGACCCGCCGCTGCGCGACAGCACCCACGCGGTGACGAGGTTGACGGCGAGTCCCGCGATCGCGATCGCCACCACCACGCCGCCGGCCACCGGCGCCGGCTCCAGCAGGCGCTTGACCGCCTCCACCGCGATCAGCGCCACCACCGCGAGCATCGCGATCGCGTTGACGAACGCGGCCAGGACCTCGGCGCGGCCGTAGCCGTACGACGCGCGGCGCGACGGCGGCCGCCGGGCGACCGCGTCGGCGAACAGCGCGAGACCGAGCGCCGCGGCGTCGGTGATCATGTGCCCCGCGTCGGACAACAGCGCCAGCGACCCCGCGAACCACCCGCCGACGGCCTCCACCACCGCGAACCCGCCGGTCATGACGAGAGCAATGATCAGCGCCCGGCGCGCGTCGGGCCGGCCGTGTGACGGACCGTGGTCGTGGCCGTGGTCGTGGCCGTGGCCGTGGCCGTGGTGGTGATCGTGCGGCAAGGTGGGAACTTTGGCAGACGTTGGGGAGAATATACGCCGGGGGCCGATTCCTTCAACGATGCCCGCCGACTACCGCGCGCATGGCCAAGCCCGCAGGCCGTAGAATGCAGGGGTGACCGACTCCCTCGCCGCTCGCATCGACGCGGTCCTGCCGCAGACACAATGCACGCGCTGCGGCTTTGCCGGCTGCGCGCCGTATGCGCGGGCGCTCGCGGCGGGCGAAGCCGATCTCGACCGCTGCCCACCCGGCGGTGATGCCGTGGTCTCGGCACTCGCGGATCTCACGGGCCTCCGCGCGAAGTCCGTCGATCCCGCGTGCGGGGTGCCAGGACCGCTCACCGTCGCGGTAATCGATGAAGCCGCCTGCATCGGCTGCACGCTGTGCATGCAAGCCTGCCCGGTCGACGTGATCATCGGCGCGCGGAGGCGCATGCACGCGGTCCTGCCGTCGCTGTGCTCCGGCTGCGAACTGTGCATCCCCCCCTGCCCGGTCGATTGCATCGCGATGGCGCCCGCGCAGCGCGAGTGGACGGTGGACGATGCGAGTGCGGCACGTAAGCGTCACGCCGAGCGTAACGCCCGCGTGGCACGCAACGAACGCATCGCCGGCCGTCGCGCAAAAGTGCCGGTGGACACGGAACAGGCCGAGCGCCGGGCCGCGGTCGCCGCCGCGCTCGAACGTGCGCGTGCCCGCCGCGCCGTCCGCCATGGCTGACTGGCGCTGCCTGCTGGGTGCGCTCCTGCTGCCACCGATGACCGCGACCGCCGACTTCTCGGAAGCACTCGACAAGCTGTGGAACTACGGCAAGCCCGCCGAGTCCGAGGCGCGCTTTCGCACCGAGCTCGCGACCTACCCGCCTGGCTCCCGCGAAGCGCTGGAGATCGCCACCCAGATCGCGCGCACGCACAGCCTGCGCCGGCAGTTCACGGACGCCGACAAGACGCTCGACGAGGTTGCGCCCGCGCTCGCGACGGCACCGGCGCGGGTGCGGGTGCGCTACCTGCTCGAACGCGGGCGCACCCGCAACTCGGGCGGGGAGCGCGAGGCCGCGGTGGCGCTGTTCAAGGACGCGCTGTCGGCGTCCGCGGCGGACACGTTACCCGGAGCCGACTTCTACCGCGTCGACGCCCTGCACATGCTCGGCATCGCGAGCCCCGCGGGCGAGCAGCTCGCATGGAATCTGAAGGCCCTCGCCGCCGCGGAGGCCTCGGCCGAAGCGCGCACGCGCAACTGGGCGGCTGCGCTCGACAACAACATCGGCTGGACCTACTTCGAGCGTAACGATCCGGCGACCGCGCTCGTGTACTGGCAGAAGGCGCTGCCGCTGCGCGAAGCGATGGGCAACCCGTCCACCATCCGCATCGCCAAGTGGACGATCGCGCGCGGCTATCGCGCGCTCGGCCGCCTCGACGACGCTGAAGAAATCCAGCTCGCCCTCGTCACCGAGACGGAAAGCGCGAGCGAACCCGACGGCTATGTCTACGAGGAGCTGGCCGAGCTCGCTTATGCACGCGGCAACGCAGCCGCCGCGGCACCCTGGGCAGCGAAGGCGCACGCGCTGCTCAAGGACGACGCGCACATGAAAGCCAACGAGACGGCACGCCTCGCGCGCCTTGCAAGCCTCGCGGAAGGCAAGGCGCCTTGAATCCAGCGAAGCGCCGCGCGATCTTCGAGCGCCTGCGCGCGGCCAACCCGACTCCGAAATCCGAGCTCGAGTACACCACACCGTACGAGCTGCTGGTCGCGGTCGTGCTGTCGGCGCAGGCGACCGACAAGGGTGTGAACAAGGCGACCGCGAAGCTCTTCCGCAAAGCGAACACGCCACAGACGATGGCGAAGCTCGGCGTGGAAGGCCTTACGCCGTATATAAGCTCGATCGGCCTCTTCAACATGAAGGCGAAAAACGTGATCGCGCTGTCCGAGATCCTCGTGCGCGACCACGGTGGCGAGGTACCCGCCGACCGCGAGGCGCTGGAAGCACTGCCGGGCGTGGGGCGCAAGACCGCCAACGTCGTGCTCAACAGCGCGTTCGGGCAACCGCTCATCGCCGTGGACACGCACATCTTCCGGGTAGCCAACCGCACCAACCTCGCCCCGGGGAAGGACGTTGCCGAGGTCGAGCGAAAGCTCGAAAAGTTCACGCCCGACGAGTTCAAGCTCGGCGCGCACCACTGGCTGATCCTGCACGGGCGCTACACCTGCGTGGCGCGCACGCCGAAGTGCCCGCAGTGCGTGATCCGCGACCTGTGCGAGTATCGCCACAAGACGCCGGGCGCGGCGCCGCCGTTGCCGTTCGCGCGCTAATCGTGTTCAGCCCCTCCCGCGACGAGGCCCGCCGCTTCCTGATCGATACCTGGGCGAAGGCGTGCGCCGGTGCGCCGTTGAGCGGGCTCGAGCGCATCGCCGCCGACCTCATCGCCTTGCATCCCGAGTATCACGCCACGATCGAGAACCCCGCGAAGCACGCCGAGCGCGACTTCCCGCCCGAGGCGGGCGCGATCAACCCGTTCCTGCACCTGTCGCTGCATCTGGCCGTGGCCGAGCAGCTCGCGATCGACCAGCCGCCAGGGATCCGCGCGCAGTTCGAGCGCCTGCGCGCGGCGAAGGGCGACGAGCACGCCGCGCTGCACGCGGTGCTCGAGTGCCTGGGCGAAGTGCTGTGGCAGGCGCAGCGCCTGAATGCGGCGCCGGATGCGACGCTGTATCTTGACTGCCTCGCCCGTCGCTGACCGGCCGAACGGAGGCAGTCTGCTCGCACGGGCGCGTTACCGAGCTAGCGCACGAAGTGCGCGGCGATCGACGCGCAACGTCGGTCTTGCCGCGCGGAAAGCGCACGGCCGCTCCGAAGCTTTCCGCGCTGACATTGCCGGGCGCAAATCGGTCAGCCCGCCGCGAAGCGGCTGCGGGCAAGCGATTTGCGCACGAATCAGTATCTGCTCGCCAACTCGCTCGGCTGGACGTAGAAGTACATCGCCACGTTCTCGATGTCCTTGTCGGTTAGCGTCGCGGCCATGCCGGCCATGATCGGGTTCTTGCGCGCGCCGGACTTGTAGTCGCGCAGCGCCTTGGCGAGGTAGTCGGGATACTGTCCGGCGAGCTTGGGGTACTCCGGCGTGGTCGGCTTCGCGCCGTCGATGCCGTGGCACGCGGCGCAGATTTCCTCCACCTTCTTCTTGCCGGCTGCGAGGTCGGCGGCGAGCGCGTTGGCGGCCAGTGCCGCCGCGGCGAGGGTCACTCCAAGCCTACGGGCTATGTTTCGCATTTCGGTCACTTTGCCGCCGTGGTCAACGGCGTCTGCGAGTAGTACGCGGCAATGTCGGCCATGTCCTGGTCCGACAACGACGCCGCGATCCCCCTCATCGTCGGATGGCTGCGGTTGCCTTGCTTGTACTCCTTGAGCGCGAGCACGATGTACTGCGGGTTCTGGCCCGACAACTTGGGCACGCGGTATACCTCGGGAAACGCCGTGCGCCAGCCCGGAATACCGTGGCATCCCTGGCACATGCTGACCTTCAGCGCACCCTTGTTGGGGTCGCCGGGAGCCGCCGGCGCTTGGGCGATGGCCATCGACGGCAGCGCGATCGCCGCGGCGAGCAAGGTGGATAGCAATGTTCTATTCATGGACGGGTCGGCCGAAAAACCACGCGATTGTAGGGGCGCCGGGAAAGCGGGGTCAAACCGGGCTTAACGCTCGAGGTACTTCAACTTGCCGGGCACGTCCTTCCACTCGTCGGCGTCGGGCGGCGCGGGCTTGCGCTCGATGATCGGCTTCCAGTCCTTGGCGAGCTCCGCGTTGAGCGCGATGAACCGCTGTTGCTCCGCAGGCACGTCGTCTTCCGCGAAAATCGCCTCCACCGGGCACTCGGCCACGCACAGCGTACAGTCGATGCATTCGTCGGGGTCGATGACGAGGAAGTTGGGGCCCTCGCGGAAGCAGTCGACGGGACAGACGTCCACGCAATCGGTGTACTTGCAACGGATGCAGCTTTCGGTGACGACGTAGGTCATGGCGGTGCGGCGTTTTCTCGTTCGCGGCCGGGCTTCCGGGCGTTGCGTTGCGCCGGGAACGTTGAATTTTAGCAGATCGGCCCAACCGTCCCTCCGATGCGGCTTGCGCCTCGCGGGGGCTTCGGCTACCGTAAGGAGCGGGTCATGCCGTGCGACCAAGGCCGGCCCGAGCCATGGGAAGGCCCGGAACGCCGCGGCGCCCCAACGAAAGGACGAACCCATGAGTGATGCCATCAAGCACGTTTCCGACGCGACATTCGACAAGGACGTGCTGCAGTCCGGCAATCCGGTGCTGGTCGATTTCTGGGCCGAGTGGTGCGGCCCGTGCAAGATGTTCGCGCCGGTCCTGGACGAGATCGCCAAGGAGTACGGCGACAAGGTCACCGTCGCCAAGCTCGACATCGACGCCAACCCGGCCACGCCGGGCAAGTACGGCATCCGCGGGATTCCGACCGTGATCCTGTACAAGGGCGGCCAGGCGCACGCCCAGAAGGTAGGCGCCCTGACCAAGTCGCAACTCACGGCGTTCCTCGACAGCAACCTGTAGCGAACTTCATGCGCGCCAAGGGCCGTGAGGGCTCTTGGTTGACAGCCGCCGGCCGGCGCTATACCCTCCTTACTCGTGCGAGCGGCGCTGCTGTAGCGGTCCGCCGTACAGCCTGAATCGCGTCGGCAGCCGCTGGGGAGCAAATGGCGGCGTCGCGAATCCCAAACGTCCCGACAGCAAGTCCAGTCGCCACGGCCGCTCACCGGTCACCAGCGCCGCCGCAACCACCGGCGCGCATCCCTCGCACCATGCACCTATCCGACCTCAAATCCAAACACGTATCCGAGCTGATCGAAGTCGCCAACGCGAACGAAATCGAGGGCGCCAACCGGATGCGCAAGCACGACCTCATCTTCGCGCTTTTGAAGCAGCAGGCGAAAAAAGGCGAGTCCATCTTCGGCGGCGGCGTTCTCGAAGTCCTGCCCGACGGCTTCGGCTTCCTGCGCTCGCCCGACACGAGCTACCTCGCCAACACCGACGACATCTACATCTCGCCGTCGCAGATCCGCCGCTTCAACCTGCACACCGGCGACACCATCGAAGGCGAGATCCGCACGCCCAAGGACGGCGAGCGCTACTTCGCGCTGGTCAAGGTCGACAAGGTCAATTTCGAGCCGCCGGAGAACGCGAAGTCGAAGATCCTGTTCGAAAACCTGACGCCGCTGTTCCCGGACAAGCCGCTCGTGCTCGAGCGCGACATCAAGGCGGAGGAGAACATCACCGGTCGCATCATCGACATCATCGCACCCATCGGCAAGGGCCAGCGCGGCCTGCTGGTGGCCTCGCCGAAGTCCGGCAAGACGGTCATGCTGCAGCACATCGCGCACTCGATCGCCGCCAACCACCCGGACGTGATGCTGATCGTGCTCCTGATCGACGAGCGTCCCGAGGAAGTCACCGAGATGCAGCGCTCGGTGCGCGGCGAGGTCGTGTCCTCCACGTTCGACGAGCCCGCCACCCGCCACGTGCAGGTCGCGGAAATGGTAATCGAGAAGGCCAAGCGCCTGATCGAGCACAAGAAGGACGTGGTGATCCGGCTCGACTCGATCACCCGCCTCGCCCGCGCCTACAACACGGTGGGGCCCGCTTCCGGCAAGGTACTGACCGGCGGTGTCGACGCCAACGCCCTGCAGCGCCCCAAGCGCTTCTT
>JADLEZ010000308.1 GCA_020845855.1 Burkholderiales bacterium | reverse complement strand
GCAGACGATGGGGGAGATGATCGTAGGCGACCCGGTAGCGCCGTTCGAAATCGAACGCAAGCTGCGGCAGAAGTACGCCTTGCTCGGCGTGCACAACATCGTGCTGATCGCGATGTCGGGCATCGACGTCGCAGCCTGGGACGCTCACGCGCAGCACCTCGGCCAGCCGCTCGTCCGCGTGCTCGGTGGGACGGCACGCCCGGTACGCGCCTACAACTCCAACGGGCTGGGCATCATGCCGGTGGGCTTGCTGGCGGACAACGCCGAGGCGTTGGTGAAGCAGGGATTCAACGCGGTGAAGCTGCGCCTTGGCCGGCCGACCGCGCAGGAGGATCTGGCCGCCGTCCGCGCGGTCAAGCAAGCCCTCGGCCCGGATATCACTCTGATGGCCGACTTCAACCAGGCGCTGAGCGTGAGCGAGGCGATACTGCGGGGGCGACTGCTGGACGACGAAGGCGGCCTGCTGTGGATCGAGGAGCCGACGCGCGCCGACGATTTTGGCGGCAACGCGAGGATCGCGGACGCACTCGCGACACCCGTGCAGATCGGCGAGAACTTCATGGGACCCGAGCAGATGGCGCAGGCGCTCGCCGCGCGCGCCTGCGACTTCGTGATGCCGGACGCGCAGCGCATCGGTGGCGTTACCGGCTGGATGCGTGCGGCCGCGCTTGCGCAGGGCGCCGGCTGCGAGATGTCGTCGCACCTGTTTCCGGAGCTGAGCTGCCATCTCCTGGCGGTGACTCCCACCTGCCACTGGCTCGAGTACGTCGATTGGGCGGCGCCGGTGCTTGCCGAGCCGCTGGCCGTCCACGACGGCCACGTGACCCCACCGCCGGTGGCCGGCCACGGGATGCGATGGGACGAGGATGCCGTGAGGAAGTACTCAATCTGAGTGCTGGCGGAGCCACGACGATGCGTATCGCATTCATGGGAGCGGGTGGATTGGGTGGCTACTTTGGCGCGCGTCTTTGCCAAGGCGGCGCAGACGTGCACTTCATTGCCCGCGGCGCGCACCTTGCCGCGATGCGCAGCGACGGGCTGCGGGTGGAAGGCCCCGAGCCGCTGCACGTGCCCAAAGTCAACGCAACCGACGATCCCGCGCAAGTCGGTGTCGTCGACTTCGTCATGCTCTGCGTCAAGCTTTGGGACACCGAGGATGCGCTAAGGCAGGTCCGCCCGCTGGTCGGCGCCGGCACCACCCTGATTTCGTTCCAGAACGGTGTGCTCAAGGATCGTTACCTGCGCTCGGCGTACGACGAGTCGCAGCTCATGGGCGGTGTCGGCTACGTCGCCACGACCATCGACAGGCCGGGCGTCATTCGCCAAACAGGACCCATGCAGCGATTGCTTTTCGGCGAGTTCGACGGCTCCCGGTCGCCTCGGGGCCAGGCTCTTCTCGACGCCTGCCTCGCAGGCGGGATCAATGCCGAGCTGTCGACGAACATCGTGCGCGAGATCTGGCAGAAGTACGTGTTCCTCGTCGGGCTCTCGGGCACCACGACGACGATCCGCAAGCCGATCGGCCCCATCCGCGAGAACGCGCAGACGCGCGCCTTGCTGCTCGATGTCATGCGCGAGGTGGTTGCCGTCGGCCGCAGCTACGGGGTGGACCTCCCCGAAGACTACGCCGAGCGCCGCCTCGAACTCGCCGACGACGTTGCTTACGACATGACCTCATCCATGCATCACGATCTGGAGCGCGGCAACCGATTGGAGGTTCGCTGGCTATCCGGGGGCGTGGTGGAACTTGGCCGGCTCAATGGTGTTCCGACTCCGCTGAACCGAGCGATCGCCGACATCCTGGCCTTGCACGCTGCGGGCAGGTAGTGCCCTCAACCGACCGCTTCCGTGTCCTGACCGCGACGATCGTCGCGGTATCGGCCGGAGCCAAGCCGGAGGCGCCAGGATGAGCTCGCTTCTCGTGGCCTTGGTCGTCTTCGCGTTCACGTTCGCCGGCGCGCTGGTCGGTCTGTATCTGAACAGGCGCCTGCCCGCGCCGCACCTCGAAGGCGACTCGCGCGACGTGGTGAAGCTCGTCATGGGCCTCATCGCGACCATGGCCGCGCTGGTGCTCGGGCTCCTCATTTCTTCGGCGCACCGCGCGCACATGACGCAGGAAGAGGAAGTGCAGCAAATGGCGATCCACCTCTTCCAGCTCGATCGCGCGCTCTCGCGCTACGGCCCGGAAGCGGCGGAGACGCGTGAGCACCTCCATCGCTTCGTGAAGAACGAACTCGCGAAGGCATCGGCGCCCGGCGGCCTCAAGGCTGCCGCCGACGTACCGCTCGAAAGCCAGCGCGGCGCGACGATACTTGCCGACCGTATCCTGTCCCTCAAGCCCGCGAATGAGGTGCAGAGGTACGTCCAGGCGCGCGCGATACACCTCGTCGGGACGCTCACCGACACCCGGCTGCTCTTGAGCGAGCAGGCCCGTACCGGCATCTCGTGGCCGTTCCTGGTCGTGCTCGTGTTCTGGCTCACCTTCCTGTTCATGGGCTTCGGCCTGTTCGCGCGCCGCAACGGCACCGTGGTGGCGGCCCTGTGCCTCGGTGCGCTGTCGGTCGGCGGCGCGGTCTTCCTGATCCTCGACATGTACCTGCCTTACCGCGGGGTCATGCACACGTCGCTCGAGCCGATCAGGGCGACGCTCGACCTGATGAGCCGCTAGTGCGGGCGGCTCGCAACGACACGATCTTGCTATGGAGACAACGCAAATGGACTTCCGCAACGTCGGCCGCTCCGGCCTGCGCGTATCCCTGGTCGGGCTCGGGTGCAACAACTTCGGCGGTCGCATCGACTTCGAGGCAAGCAAACGTGTCATCCACCGCGCGCTCGATGCCGGCATCACGCTGTTCGACACCGCCGACATCTACGGCAACCGCGGCAGCTCGGAGAAGTTCCTCGGCGACCTCTTGGGCGACCGGCGCAAGGACATCGTGCTCGCGAGCAAGTTCGGCATGGCGATGGACGACGCCGGCAAGTTGACGGGCGGCTCGCGCCGCTACATCGTCGCCGCGGTGGAAGCGAGCCTTGCGCGCCTGCGCACCGACTGGATCGACCTGTACCAGCTCCACCAGCCCGACCCGCTGACCCCGATCGAGGAAACGCTGCGCGCGCTCGACGATCTCGTGCGCTCGGGCAAGGTGCGCTACATCGGCTGCTCGAACCTGTCCGGCTGGCAGGTGGCCGACGCCGCGTGGACGTCGCTGCACCACGGCCTCGCGCCGTTCGTCAGCGCGCAGGACGAGTACAGCCTCCTGCATCGCAACCACGAGCCGCAGCTGTTCCCGGCGCTCGAGCGCTTCGGCATGGGCTTCCTGCCGTACTACCCGCTCGCGGGGGGCTTGCTCACCGGCAAGTACCGCAAGGACGCGCCGCTGCCGGAAGGCGCGCGCCTGACTTACTACAAGCCGGCGGCGGACAAGTTCCTCAGCGAGCGCAACTGGCAGCGCGTGCACGCGCTGCAAGCCTTCGCCGAAGCGCGCGGGCGCTCGCTCGTCGAGCTCGCGTTCGCGTGGCTCGCCGGCAAGCCGGTCGTCTCCAGCATCATCGCCGGCGCCACCAGGCCGGAGCAGATCGACGGTAATATCGCGGCCGCCGCGTGGCGGTTGAGCGGCGAGGAGATGGACGAGGTCGGCCGAATAAGCGCGACATGAAAGGAGGCTCTGTTGAATTTCGAGTGGGTTGAGCGGCATGAGGGTTGATCACGCCGAAGTCGAGCTTGCCGGCGATCAGGAAGATGACCGTGCGGATCGTCGATATCCGCGTGAAGCCGCGAGCGCGGCGGAAACGCTCGGGGTCGCGTCCTCCACGCTGAGCCGTGTTCTGAACGGCTCCAGTCGTGTCACACCGGAGATGGCCCTGCGTCTTTCGAAGGCAATCGGTCGTTCTCCCGAAAGTTGGTTGGCCATGCAGGACGCGCATGATCTTTGGATCGCGAGGGAGCGCGTGGATTTGCAACAGGTGGGCAAACTCAAGCTGGCTGCGGTCTAGCCCGAACTGTGTGCTGTCCGAGAATTAACTGGACAGTTTCCCGCCGCACCCGCGGTACTGCCGTGAGACGGCGTTCCTGGCAGTCAAGTCCGGGAGCGGGCACGCCCTGCAGCGCCGTGTCGCGTTCCAGGACGTAGCGCAGGCGCGCTTCGGGACCCACTGGTGCAGTGGCGGCGCGGACAACTACGGACTCGCCGCCAACCCCGACCTGCGCGCGAAGACGAAGCGGGCGCTCGATGACACGGCAGTGCGGCTACACGACCACTGGCGCCAGCGCTCGAGCGTGCGTCGTGGCACGCTCACCGATTGGGCCACCTGGCTTACTCGCTTGGGCGTCAGTCCGCAGCATATCGCCGAGATCAACACCACCACCGCGGCCAGATAGGCCTTGCGGCCCAGAAAACGCAGCGACGGCGGCATCGAGCGCTTGCGACAACCGTCCACCGCACAACAGAAGCTCGCGCGCTCGCTATACTCCGGCTGCAAGCCCCGCGGGGCGCCGCGGGGCTTGCGCCGATAGCTCGCCGAGTGCAACACGCCACCGCAGCGGGGGTAGCCATCGGCGCGGGTAGTGGCGGCGAGATCGGCATCGAACCGAAGCAGCAAGTGATGGAAGCGGTGGTCGCACAGCAGCGCCTGAGTCATCTTTATCTCCCGGTCGTTCTTGGTCGTGGCTGCCTGGCACGAACAAACCTGGACGCAACGATCCCAGTCCCTGCGGCAGCGGCAAGAAATATAAGCGCTGCTGCCTGGACAAGGATCAGCAGGTCGAGACCGCAGCGCGCGCCGCCGCTCGAGCCGCGATGGCGGCGGAACAGGAAGAAGGCAAAGCCATGCTCGCGTGGGAGGATGAGCTCGAGGAGCGCTCAAACTCGGTCATCGACCTGATCGATGCCGGCAAGCTCGATCAAGCCGAGCAGGCGGCCCGATATCTGCTCGAGCATTTCCCGGAGATGCATGACGGCTACGATCGGCTGGGAATGGTCTACGAGGCGCGCCGACAGCACCGCGAGGCTGCCGAATGCTATCGGCAGGTGATCGAGTTCGCTCGCAAGCATCCCGATGATTACGAGTCGGGCTTCGCAGCGAGCTTCCAGAAGTTGGTTGAGAAACTTGATCCGATTGGACGGACCGCTTGAATGTGCGGGTCACACGGGTCTTCCGAGGTGACCTTACCCGCGGGCAACGGCTCGCGCTGTCGATCAGCATAGCGACCGACGCGCCCCTGCGCCTCGGCGATCGAACGCTTTGGGCCTACGAGAGGGATGTCTTGTCCGCCCGCTACGTCGAGGCCTTTCTAGACGGCGACCCTCCCGACGTGGTGTGCGATCAGATCAAATACCTGAAGTGCGCCTGGTGGTGGCCGAGCGGCGATCCGGCCGAGAAGCGCTTCATCTGGTAGCCGCGAGATCGGGTGGTGTGATCGAGTCCGGAGCTGGTACTGTATCCCACCGTCGTTGCGGCCGTAGCTTGTGCCGCCACTAGATTTGTTGGGAGCTCTGCCGCCGCATATGATTGGTCATGGCATTCACCGGATCAGCATCTCCGAAGCGCCTGGCAAGGTTCTGACTGGTGGCGGCTGCTGCGCCTTGGGCGCCGGCGCTCTCCCGACCGGTTGGCCCTGCTGTGTCTTGGCCACGACGATCGCGCCCATGGAGGCCAGGCTTGCAGCCCATCCCATGTCGTCGAAGGAGTCGGGCCCGCCGTTGGTGCTCGTGGTAATCCGGTCGCTGCTCGCCTGCACGGGCGCGACCTGGGAGAAGATCAGAACGTTTGCAGCTGCGGGAAGCAGGCAAGAATGAAGATCATCAATTCGGCCGCCGCGGCCCTCCCCCCACGGGCGCTGTCGGCCATCGCCGCGACGCAGTGAGGTTGGCGCGATGCTCTCCAAGAACGGCGCCATCGAGGAGTCGCCAACAAGATCACCCCCTGGGGCGAGGTGGTCCTCGGCGGCTCGTTCACGCGCCCGACCACCGCAGCGGCCGGCGACACGATCCACGCCGACTGCGGGCCGCTCGGGTCGGTGAGCTTCCGATTCGTCGGAGGGCAAAGGCCGCCGGGCCGGCCTATTGGCCGGTTGCCGCGCGCCAGTTCTTGAGCAGCGTCTCCGAGCCGCCGAGTTCGGCAATGGACTTGAGCTTCACGAGCTTCAGCGTATCGAGGTTCGGCACGCCGCCGGGCCCTTCGACGTCGGTGCGCACCGAGCGCCGGCCGATCTGCTTGACCAGCGTTTCCTGGGTGGACTTGGACAGTGCCCAATCGATGAACTTCTTGGCGCCTTCGGGATTGGGCCCGCCCTTGACCTGAGCGACCCCGTCCGGCGTGACGATCGTGCCGTCGCTGAAATAGCCGATGCCGATCGGCGCGCCGCCCTGCCTGTATTGCAGGGCCTCGTCCTCGAGCGTGATGCCCATCGGGGTTTCGCCGTCGGCGACGTAGCGCGGCACCGCGCCCGAGCTGCTGGTCAGGACGAAGTTGGCGGCGATGGCGCGGTACTTGTCCCAGCCGCCGCTGCCGAAAATGGTCAGCACGCCCTGTAGCTGCTGCATCGCCGACCCGGAGCCGTCGGCGCGGGCCGACGCGATCTTGCCTTTCCACTTCGGATTGGCGAGGTCGGACCACGTCTTCGGTGCATCGGCCATCGGCAGCTTCGAGGTGTTGACGATCAGCACGTAGACCACGCCCGTATAGGGTGTCCAGGCATCGTTGTGGATGAAGCTCGCGTTGATCTTGTCGAAGCCGGCGGGCTTGTAGGGCTGCAGGATCGGCGCGAGCTCCGTGAGCGCACTGCCCGAGATCGACCAGATCACATCGGCGGCGGGCTTGGCGGACTCCGCCTTGGCGCGCCGGGCGACGTCACCCGAGCCCATCTTCACGACTTCCGCCTTGAGGCCCGTTTCCTTCTCGAACAGCGGGATGAGCTTGTCGACGATCGCCGAGATGTGCGCGGTATAGATGACGACCGACTTGCCTTGTGCGTTGGCGGTGCCGCTCGCCAGCGAGGCCGCGACCAGCGTCGCGGCAACGCCCATGAACGCGCGTCTGCGAACCTTCATTTGCCTGCCTCCTGTTCGATGCCGGGCGATTCTTTGCCGGTCCGATGCTAAATCCCTTCTCCTATAAT
This sequence comes from Burkholderiales bacterium, assembly GCA_020845855.1. Lineage (GTDB taxonomy): Bacteria > Pseudomonadota > Gammaproteobacteria > Burkholderiales > Casimicrobiaceae > VBCG01. The sequence continues at coordinate 4,300 of JADLEZ010000308.1, read as the reverse complement.
TGCAATCGGGCCGCGACCCGAAAAGCCGCACAGCGAAAGGCGACAACAGGGGGGAAAAGCATGAGCTACCTCGCCGTATCCGAGGCGACCAAGCAATTCGCAGCGGACGTTCGCGCGCTCGACCGCGTGTCGATCGCGGTGGAGCGAGGCGAATTCTTCACCCTGCTCGGCCCGAGCGGCTGCGGCAAGACGACGCTCCTGCGCGCGATCGCCGGCTTCAACGACCTCACGTCCGGCGCGATCACGCTCGACGGCGCCGATCTTCGCCGGGTCCCGCCGCACAAGCGCGACATCGGCATGGTGTTCCAGGACTACGCGGTCTTCCCGCACCTCAGCGTGTCCGACAACGTCGCGTTCGGCCTCAAGCCGCGCAAGGTCTCGCCGGCCGACACCAAGCGGCGTGTGGAGGATGCGCTCGCCGCCGTGCGGCTCACCGCCCTCGCGCGGCGCCTGCCGGCGGCGATGTCGGGCGGCCAGCAGCAGCGGATCGGCATCGCGCGCGCGATGGTCATCAACCCGCGCCTGCTGCTGATGGACGAGCCGCTGTCCAACCTCGACGCCAAGCTGCGCGTCGAATTGCGGGAGGAGATACGCGATATCCAGAAGAAGATCGACATCGCCTCCATCTACGTCACGCACGACCAGGAGGAGGCGCTGGCGATTTCCGATCGCATCTGCGTGATGGGCGCCGGCCACGTGGAGCAGATCGGCACGCCGCAGGAGATCTACGGCGACCCGCGCACGCTGTTCGTCGCCCGCTTCGTCGGCACGCTGAACACGCTCGCCGACGGTCCGCCGCTGCATGCCCTGCTCGAAGCGCTGCATCTGGCGCATGACGGCAGGGCAGCCTCCGCCCGGACCTGGACGGCGCGGCCGGAGCGTCTCACACTCGGCGAGGCGGGCGCGGGAGCCGCCGCGCTCCCGGGCACCGTAACCAAGTACACGTATCTCGGCCGCGAAGCGCAGGTGCAGGTCGCGACGGACCTCGGCCCCCTCGTCGTGCAGGTCGCCAATCCGGGCCCGGTGTCGGCCCGGCGCACGGGCGAGAAGGTGTCCGTGGGCGTGCGCCGGGAATCCCTGATGGCGTTCGACGCCGGCGGGGCGCGCGTGGACACCGCGAGGCCCGCGCCATGACGCGGCTCGATTTCTGGACGCTGGTGATGGCGCTGACCTGGGCGCTCCTGATCGCCCTGCTGTTCGCGCCGGTCGGCTCGATTCTCGTCTCCAGCGTCTACGATCACGCCGGCAAGCTCACGCTCGACAACTACCGGGAATTCCTGTCGCAGGCGCGCTTCCACCGCGCCTTCGTCAACACGCTCGTCGTCGGCTTCGGCGGCCTCGCCGGCGCGCTGCTGCTCGGCTCGGTCATGGCCTTCTGCGTGTCGCGCTTCGTGATCGCCGGCTCGCGGGCGGTGTCGATCCTCGCGATCCTCGCGCTCGTTTCACCGCCGTTCATCGGCGCCTACTCCTGGATCGTGCTGTTCGGCGCCGGGGGCGTGGTCCGCGGCGCGCTCAACGCGATCGGCATCGACACGCCGCCGATCTACGGCTTGGGCGGCATCCTCACGGTGTTCGCGTTCAAGTTCTACCCCTACGTCTACCTGATGGTCTCGGGCGCGCTCGCCAACGTCAACCGCTCGCTGGAAGAGGCCGCCGAGGGCCTGGGCCTCACGCCGTGGCAGCGCACGCTCAAGGTGTCGCTGCCGATGGTGTTCCCCGCGCTGTCGGCGGGCGGCCTGCTCGCGTTCGTTCACGCCATCGCGGACTTCGGCACGCCCCAGCTGCTGGGCCGCGGGTTCAACGTGCTGGCCACCGAGGCGTACGCGCTGTATTCCGCCGAGATCGGCTCCAACCTGTCGATGGCGACCACGATCAGCGTGATCCTCATCGCCATGTCGATGATCTTCGTCGCGCTGCAGCGCTACATGTCGCGCCGCAACGTCTACCACGGCAACATGATCCACAAGCCGGCCAAGATCAGGCTTCGCGGATGGCGCAACGCGCTCGCCCATGCCGCCGTCTACGCGATCGGCATCGCCGGCGCGCTGCCGGTGATCATCTCGGTCATCTTCTCCTTCCGGCGCACCAGCGGCCCGGTGTTCCAGCCGGGGGTCAGCCTGCAAAGCTACGAGCGCATCCTGTTCAACCTGGCGGACGTCGTGCGCAACTCGCTTTCGTTCTCGCTGGCGGCCGTGGCGCTGATCATCGTCACGGGGACGCTGATCGGGGTGCTGGTCGCGCGGCGGACCAGCGTCAACACGTCGCTGCTCGACGGCGCCTTCATGATCCCTTACGTGATGCCCGGCATCGTCATCGGCATCGCCTACATCGCCGCGTTCAACAGCGGGCCGATCGTGTTGACCGGGACGGCCGCCATCATCGTGCTGTCGATCTTCATCCGCCGCCTGCCGTATGCCGTGCGCACGACGTCGGCGACGCTCAGGCAGCTGTCGCCTTCGCTCGAGGAGGCCGCTGTCTCGCTCGGCTACAGCCCGCTGCGCGCCTTCCTGCGCGTGACCGTCCCCCTCATCATGCCGGGCGTCATCGCCGGCGGCATGCTGAGCTTCGTCACCGCGATCAACGAGCTGTCGTCCTCGCTCGTCCTGTACGTGGGCTCGACGATGACGATGCCGGTGCGCATCTACCTGCTGATCCTCGACGGCGACTTCGGCACCGCCGCCGCGATGTCCTCGATCCTGCTGGTGCTGAGCGGCGCCGCCGTGTACCTGGCCTTTCACCTGATGGGGCGCAACGAGCAGGCGCTGTTGTGACGTGCCGGCGGCTGGTCATCGCAGCCAGCAAGCGTATCGCCTAGACCTAGAGGGAGGCAGGCGGTACGACAAATCGGCGATCCTATCGAGCGCGCGAACCGTTTGGCGGCCGCTACACCGCCTTCGCCGCTTGCCGCCGCCAGCCGCGACGTCCTCGGGGCCTCCACCCGTGAGGAACGCAGCCGGTATCGGTTCGTCACCCGTTACCTCCCGCGCGTGGCGCCCGCGTCCGCCACCGCCACCGCGGTCATGTTCACGATCCGCCGCACCGTCGACGACGGCGTCATGATGTGCACCGCCTTCGCCGCGCCGAGCAGGATGCCGCCGACCGTGATGCCGCCGCCGGCGGTCACGCGCAGCGCGTTGTAGGTGATGTTGGCGGCGTCGACGTTGGGCATGACGAGGAGGTTCGCGTCCTCGGTGAGTGCGGAGTCGGGGAACTCCTGGTCGCGGATCGTCTTCGACAGCGCGGAGTCGGCGCGCATCTCGCCTTCGACCGCGAGGCCCGGGGCGCGCTCGACGATCATGGCCAGCGCCTCGCGCATCTTGACCGCCGAAGGGGCCTCCGAGCTGCCGAAGCTCGAGTGCGACACGAGCGCCACGAACGGCTTGATGCCGAAGCGCTGGACCTCCTCGGCGGCGAGCAGCGTGAGCTCGGCGATCTCTTCCGCGGACGGGTCGCGGTTGACGTGGGTGTCGCACACGAAGAGCTGGCGCCCGGGCAGGATCAGCATCTGCATGATGCCCATCGTCTTGGCACCCTCGCGCAGCCCGATCACCTGCCGGATGTAGCGCAGGTGCGCCTGCGAGTTGCTGCCGGTGCCGCACAGCATGGCGTCGGCGTCGCCGCGGTGCACCAGCATGGCCGCGACCAGCGTGGGCCGCGTGCGCATGTCCTCCTGCGCCTGCCGGCGGGTGACGCCCTTGCGCCGGGCAAGGCGGTAGTACTCGCTCCAGTAGTCGCGGAAGCGCGGGTCGTCGAGGATGTTGACCACGTCGCAGTCGCCGCCGAGCGTCAGGCGCAGGCCGAGCTTCTGCATGCGGCTCGCGATGATGTCCGCGCGGCCTACGAGCACCGGCCGGCCAAGCCCCTCGTCCACGGCCACCTGCGCCGCGCGCAGCACCCGCTCGTCTTCGCCCTCGGCGTACGCGACGCGCTTGGGTGCGCGCTTGGCCGCCGCGAACACGGGCCCCATGGTCGACCCGGACTCGTACACGAAGCGCGAAAGTTGATCGCGATACTTGTCGAAGTCCTGGATCGGCCGGGTGGCCACCCCGCTGTCCATCGCCGCCTTGGCGACCGCCGGCGCGAGGCTCGTGATGAGACGCGGGTCGAACGCGCGCGGGATGAGATAGTCGGGGCCGAACGGCGGGGTCGCCTCGCCGTAGGCGAGCGCCACGATGTCCGAAGGCTCCGCGCGCGCGAGCTCGGCGAGCGCCCGGGTGGCGGCAAGCTTCATCTCCTCGTTGATCTTGGTGGCGCCGCAGTCGAGCGCGCCGCGGAAGATGAACGGGAAGCACAGCGAGTT
>JADLEZ010000307.1 GCA_020845855.1 Burkholderiales bacterium | reverse complement strand
TTGTTCATGCGCCACGGCAGCGTCCAGCCGTTGAGTGTGACCACCGGCCGATACGGCCGGCCGTCGGGCGGGGCGAGCGGCGGCTGTGTTGCCGCGCTGTCCATAGTCGCGGCCTCCGGCAGGCGGGCGAGCGAGGCGCGGCTGACAGCCGCGGCCCCGAGCAGGGTGGCGCCCGCGGAGGCGAGAAAGGTTCTTCGCTTGTTGTCCATTCGCCGCCTTCGGATCAGTGACCGCCGGCCGGCGCCGGAGCCCTGGCATTGGATGCCGCGCTGCCCGCGGACATCGCGCTCCCGGGAGACTTGCCCGCGAGCGCGAGCTGCAGCGCGGTCTCGGCGAGCCAATAGTCGCGGGTCGCCTCGATCGCCGCGTTGACGCTGCCGATCTGCTCGCGGGCGTCGGCCAGGAGCTCGAACACGCCGATCAGCATGCCGTTGTAGCGCAGCAGATTCTCGTCGGCGATGCGCCGGCGCAGCGGCACGATCTCGTCGCGGTAGTGCTTCGCGAGATCGTAGGCGGTGCGGTACGCAGCGTAGGTTTCGCGCACTTCGGACTGCGCGTTGACGGCGATCGCCGCGGTGCGCGCCATCGCCTGCTTGTACAGGGTCTGCGCACGGGCGACCCGCGCGTCGCCCCAATCGAAGATCGGCAGCGCGAGCTCGATCTCGTAGCCGTTCTTGCGCCGCTCGCCGGTCTCGGATTCGTTGGTGTAGCCGACTTCCAGCACGTTGACGAAGCGCGTCGCGCGCGTGAGGCCGAGCGATTTCGCCACACTTTCGGCGTCGAGCTTGGCGATCTGCACGTCGAGGCGACGATCGAGCGCCGCCTGTTCGGCATCGATCGCGGCCAGCGGGGCGGCCGGCAGATCGGGCAGGCGCGGCGCGAGCGTGAACGACGCCGCGCCGAGCACCCGCGTCAACTGCTCGCGCTCGGACGCCGCCGCCTGCTGCGCGCGCGCGAGCTGGGCCGTGGCGTCGGCGTGGAACGCCTGCTCGCGCATCTGCGCGAGCCTGCTCCAGTTGCCGGCCTGCGCCATGCGGCGCGCGAGCTCGCTCGATGCCTCGGCCGACTCGCTCACCTGCCGGAAGTAAACGAGCATCTCCTGCGCCGCCACCGCACGGAAGTACGCCTGGCGGGCCGCGGCCGCGGTGCTCACGATGTCCAGCGCCGCGCCGAGCTTCGCCTGCTCGAAGCGGCGCTGCTCGATGTCGAGCGCGAGCGGCATGAACACGAGTGCTGCGACGTTGACGAGGAACGTGCGCTCGATCTGGGTGATGTCGCTGTTGCGCTTGTTCGAGTAGGCGAAGACGGGGTTGCGCAGCCGCCCCGCCTGCACGAGGTCGGCCTCGGCGAGTCCCAGCTCGGCGAGGCGCGCCGCAAGGCCGGGGTTGTTGAGCAGCGCGACCTCGACCGCGGCATCCGCGGTGAGCGGCTTGGCGAGAAGGGCGTCGACCGCAGCGCGCACCGCTTCCGCGTCGCCGGCAACCGGCACCGCCTGGCCGATGCGCTCTTGCGCAAGGCTACGCACCTCAACCATCCCGCCGTCGGGGGAGAAACTCGTGCAGGCGCCGAGGACGACCGCGAGCGCTCCCAGGAACGCAAGGTTACGCATGACCCACTCCGATCCGGTTGATGGAAAACATGAGCGCGCGCGCATCGCCGCGCGGCAGCCTGGGCGTGTCGCGTCACCCGGCCGGTTGCGGCCGGGGACGCGGGGTCAGATCGTTCGGGGGGGACGTTCGAGGCCGTCCGCGACGTTGTGCGGAACGGGTACGGCGATCGGATGGAAGGACGCGAAGCCCGCAGCACCCGGGGCGACGGCCGGCGGCGGCGGCGCCACCGCGACGGTCAGGCAACACGCCGCGCAGTGCTTGCAGGTACTCGATGCGTGATCGGTAGCCGGCGACGGGTCGTCCGATGCCGGCGCCGATGCGGCATCGCTGCCGTCATGCCGGTGCGGCGCACCCGCGGCGTGCGCGCCGGACGCATGCGCGGCGGACGTTGCGTCGGCCCCGTGATGCGCCGTGCCCATGCACAGGCGCGATGCGGCCATCGCACCCTGCAAGGGCAAAGCGAACACCAGCACGAGCAGCAGAAGGCGGCGCAGGAGCGTCACGATTTCAGGTTAGCATGGGGCGGCGATTCGCCGCGGCGTGGCTGTTGACAGCAAAAGGACCTACGAGTTGCCCGATTCGAACGCCGTTCGCCGGCCGGCGCGGCGCGCCGGCTTCGCGGTGCTCGCCCTCGCGTGGGCGCTTTCCTTCGCAGCGGCCGCGGCCGAGCCGGCGAGGAAATGCGTCGTCTCGGCTCCGCAGCGATCCTCCGCCCCGGGTGCGTCCCACGAGCTTGCGATCTCGGTGAATGTGTTTGCCGGCACGCGATGGGCGCCGGACGCCGTGCGCGGTGCCGTGGCCGAATCGGCGCGATTGCTGGCGCAATGCGGCATCGACCTCGCGCGCATCCAGATGTGCGTGGTCGACGCGCCGCCGCGGTATCGCTTCTACTCGACGCCGGTATCGCGGGAGTTGCTGCGCAAGCTGCCGGTCGCGAAGC
>JADLEZ010000306.1 GCA_020845855.1 Burkholderiales bacterium | reverse complement strand
TCCGGCTTGCATCGGCGATCCGCCGGCGGCCGGCGCATCCCGCGGGACCTCGAACACCTCGCGGTAGAGGTCTTCGCCGTAGCTCGTTGCGAGCGGCTCGCCTTCCACGAGCTTGAACGTGCGGCTGCCGTCGGGATGCCGCTCGGCGCGCAGAAACAGCGCATCGGATCGCTTCTCGACAAAGAAACCGTGCGCGAAGTCGTAGAGATGGGTGACGAAGAAGGCCTTGATGTGCCGGTCGAGCAGTGCGCGCACGACCTGTCGCGCGATCTCCGAGCCCTCGCGCTCGTTGGTGGCGGCGAACGATTCGTTGAAAAGCACCAGCGCATTCGGTGCGATGGCATCCGCGAGCCGGCTCATGCGGGCGAGCTCCTCGTCGAGCTTGCCGCTGGTCATCGTCGCGTCCTCTTCGCGCCGGTAATGGCTCACGACCGCCGTGCACAGCTCCGCGGCGAATGCCTCCGCGGCGACGAACATGCCCGCCTGCATCATGAGTTGGGCGAGCCCGACGGCGCGCAGGAAGGTCGACTTGCCGCCTTGATTCGCGCCGCTGATCACGACCAGGCCCTTGCCGTCGGCGTCGTGCGTGTTGGCGACGACGCTGTGGCCGACGGTAAGCGCGAGGGCGACGTCGTACAGTCCGCGGAAGCGCTGGCGCCGCGTGCCGGGCGGATGTGGCTCGGGCATGCACGATGGCGCGCCGAGCGCCGTCAGGCGATCGCCCAGGTTGAGGCAGCCGATGTAGAACGCGAGCTCCGTGCGCAGGATCTCGAAGAAGCTCAGCACATGGTCCGCCGCCTGGCCGAGCGCATTGGCGACGTTGTTCAAGCCACGGTCGCGAAGATCGGACAGGATGCGCCCGCCAGCCTCGTCGCGCGGGTGCAGGTGGAAGGTGTAGCCGGGGGAGCCCTGGCGCAGAATGCGCTCGAGCCACGGATGGCGCTTGTCGGGGTCCTCGCGCAGCACGTAGCCCTTGCCTTGGTCGCGGGCCCCGAGCTCGGCGCTCATCAGCACTCCGCGGCGGAACCTGAGCTCGGCCAGATGCTGTTCGACCCGCACGAGATAGTCGTCGCCGAGTTCGCGGTCGAGGGTCGCGAACAGCGTGGTCAGTCCCGGCGAGTGCACCTGGCCCGCACGGCGCCGGGCAAGGTCGCGAAGCTTGCGCAGGCTCACGCTGTACGCCTGCAAGAGCTCGATCGAGCTGTGCAGCACGTGGCTGGGAAACCGGCTTCCCAGGCCCCAGCCATGCTTCTTCCTGCCTTCGATCGCCTCGACGGCGATGGCGTAGAGCTCGCGCATGAGTGCCGGGTGCTCGATCGCGTCGCGCAGGATCGCCTGCCGGTGCAGGATCGTCTCGGCATCGTTGCGCGTTCCGCCGAGGAATGCGCGCAGGGCGACCGCGTGCATGAACTCGTCATCGGCGGCCATGGCGCGCAGCAAGGCGCCGAGTTCGAGGTCCTGTATCAGCGACCGCTCGATCGGCGAAACCTGCTCGAACGCATCGGCCTTGGGGTAGCGATCGGTCCGCGGCACCTCGTCCAGCGTTACGAAGTCCCGATCCCGGTACATGAGCAACACCTTCATGGCTCGATGCGCTCTTTCAGGCGCTCGTAGGTGACCTCGTACTTGCGTGCGATCGCGAGCGCGTAGGCGAGCCCGTCGGCCGGCCTGCGCTCGAGCTTGAACGTGCGCACGGCGGGGTCCTTGGCGTCGACCGCGCTCACCATGCTGACCGTCTTCTCGCTCATCGACGCGAGCTCGGTGAGGAACGTCACGCAGACCCCGAGGAGGTCGAGCTCGAGGAGTCGCGCCATGACCCTGCGGCTCAGGAACGCCTGGTCTTCGAGCGTGGTCGACGAGAAGGGCTCGTTCATGATGACCATGCTGCACGAGGTGGCTTGGTCGAGCACCTGCTTGATTCGCACGAGATCGTCCTTGAGCTTACCGCGCAGATTCGTGATGTCCTCCTCGCGCTCGAAATGGGTGAACAAGCGATCGAACAGGAACAGGCGAGCCGCGCTGCCCGGCACAGGACAGCCGAGTGCGGCGAGATAGTGGATCTGCCCGAACATGCGGGCGAACGTGGTCTTGCCGCCCTGGTTAGGGCCGGACACGACGAGAATCCGCTCCGCGCCATGCAGTTCGATGTCGTTGCGCACAACGGAGCGCTTGTCGGCGAGCAGCTTGTCGGCAAGCGCGAGGTCGAAGGCTTCGCGGCAGCTCACCTCCTTCGAGGAGACCGAAAGCTGTGGATAGCAGAAGCGCAGGCCGGCGGCGCGGAACTTGTCGAGGTACGCGAGATACGCGACATAGAACTGGACCTCGCCGTCGAACCGCAGGACGCGCGGGTCGGCGAATTGCGCGTGATCGGCGCCGAACGCTTCCAGCGCACGGAACGGTTCTGGGTAGAGCAGTGCCACGCGGTCCACGATCTGCGCCTGGATGTGATTCATATCCTCGGTTTCCGCGAACTTCGCACGGTAGTCATTGACCGCGCCGCGCCGGAACTTCTCGAAGGTCGCCTCGACCAGCGGCGTGTAGTCCACCTCGCCGCCGTCCCGGCGTACGGTCACCGCGTCATCCTTGATCAGAACGGTGTAGCGAATTCGCGTGAGCTCCGATGCGGTCCGAGCCGCCTGCAGGGCCATGGTCGCGAACGGCGCCGATGCGGTGTACTGCGCGAGATGCTCGCGCAGCATTCGCATGCCGGACGATTCGAGCCGCATGCCCGCGAGCTCGTCGCGCAGGCGCTTGACCGCATCGGCGTACACCTCGGCAGCGCCCAAGTACCAGCGAAGCTGGTCGTAGCGGTAATAGCCCTTGGCCGAGCGCGCCAGGTGCTGCCGCATGCGCGCCATCGACTCCGAGAACGACTTGATCGCCTGCAGCACCTTCGGCCGCTCGAGCTCGCGCATGACCTGCTGGCGATATGCGATCGTCGCGAGATCGCGTAGCGGCCGCTGGAAGAAGGGCGCGAGGTCGTGCTCCTTGCAGTTCGCGACGACTGCGGCGACAAGCTGATCGAGGTTGAGATCGTGAAAGTGGTCCGGCGGTTGCCGCTGATCGTCGCCCGGCACGCCGACCGAGGCAGGATAGAGGATGCTGCAGAAGCGCTCGTCCGGTAGCGTGCCCGTGGCTGCGCGGACTTCGGGCGTCGATGGATTGCAAGCTCCGGGCTCGGTCACCGCCGCCGTTTCGCTGGCTTGGTCGAGTCTTGCTTCTCGGGGAGCGGCCATGAAAATCCCACCTTGCGGTGGGACAAGTCCTACCGCGTGATCGGACGCAGTAGGAGTCATCAGCCTGATCGGCGGTTACGGGGAACCCCATCCCCTTTTGCGTTGGTCAACGCAGATCGCTGCGAGTTCCGCTGGCGGTCCGGTGCGGTCACTGCCCGATCAATGCGGCCGCCGCTTGGCCCGACATCCGGGCAGGCTCGTGCGCGACCCCCGACACGGTCTCGATTCGCCAGCCGAATGTACCTCCCCACTGCGCGGCCCGGTTGCGCGCTTCCCTGAAGAAATTCATGCCGCGCTGGTAGCGGTTCGAGCCCTGGGTCATGGCTTCGCGCGTCCGGCGCAGATCCTTGCTGTTCGGATCGGTGTCCGCGTCGCCGAGCAAGAGCACCACATCGCGTCCGAGGCTTTCCTTCAGCGAGGCCACGGTAACGGCCGATCCACCGAGTCCGTAGGGAAACTTCACGTCGAAGTCCGGCATGGTGTACCACCCGGGATCGGAGATGACGGCTCTCTGGTAGCGCGCTTCGGGCAGGAACAGGACGAGACGCTGCACGAATTGGCCACCCTCCGAGAATCCGTACAGGAAGTAGCGTGCGCTGTGGTTGCCGGTCGCCGACTTGATGGCGTCGAAGAGGTGCTCGACGACGCTGAACGCCCACAGCGACGCGTCCCGGCGACTGCCGTTGCCGTCGACCATGCTCGCGTAGGAATACTGCCCATGTCCCCACTGCGCCGCGTCGAACAGCGGCGCGACGACCATGAATCCGTACTTGTCCGCATACCGGGCCCAATCGTCGCGATACTTCTCGGCGGTCCGGTGATGGCCGTGCATGACGAACGCGATGGGCGCGTCGGCTGCGGCGATCCCTCGCGGGAGATAGGTAAAGACGGTAATCGGCTTCGATGGGTCACCCTTGCCGTCGACGAAGACGAAGCTGCCCGACCCGGCGCCGATCGTGATCTCAGGCTCCGCGCCCGGCGCGGTGGATGACCACGAAATCGCGCAAAGCAAGAGCAGCGCCCATTTGAGTGGACGCGTACTGTCGCAGGGCTGTCGATGGGCGTGCAAACGAATCCTCCGGGTAGGTATTGGCCGACCGTCGATCCATTGGAGGCGATCGCGCCGGAACTGGTTCCGTTCGGCGCACTGAAAAGCCTGCGCCGACGATCACCCCTTAAGTCTGGCTTAACTATCGCGGCGTAGCCTGAAGCTGCGAGCCGATGCATCGTGCATCGCACGCCAAACCGGAGAGTCCACCATGCAACCCAAAGCAAACATCACGCAGCCGTTCCCGCATGATCGTGCGGCACACATGAATACGGGCTTCGCCGATCGACTTCCGCTGCTTGCGCTGGCTGCCGCCCTGCTGCTCGGCGCGGGCGTGGCGCTGGCACAACCGGTCACGCAGATGAAGGAGGACAACGCGCAACTGAAGGCCGATCAGTCCGCGTTGAAGGCCGAGAAGGCGCAACTGAAAACCGACCGCAAGACCCTGAAAGCGGACACCAAGGAAGGCAAGATGGCAGCCGAATCCAAGGACGCCGAGAAGGTCTACAACGACAAGCGGGCGATGAAAGGCGAGAAGAAGGACATCGCCTCCGACAAGTCCGGGTCGCTGCAAATGAAGGCGGACAAGGACGCGCTCAAGCGCGAAACGGCGCGGACCGAGGCCGACCGCAAGGCGCTGAAGGCCGACACCAAAGAAGGCAAGATGGCCGCCGAGTCCCCGGACGCCGAACGGGTCTACAAGGATCAGCAGGCCATCAAGGCGCAGGAGCGCCAGATCGCCGCGGACAAGGCCGCGCTGAAGGCCGACGCGAAGAAGTGACCGGCGCAGGCGCGCGCCGCGTGCGTCACGCGCCCGGCGCGCCTACTGTCCCACCGCGAACAGCGTCGCGTTGTTGATCGCGTACACCTTGCCGTCCGGCCCGATCGCGGTCGGCGTATACGACTCGGCGTAGCCGTTGTTGAAGCGCACGTTCTGCGTGAGCGAATTGGTCGGCAGGTGCCAGCGGTACAGGTGGCCGTCCTCGCTGTTGACGAGGATCGAGCCCGTCAGCGGGTCGACCGCGGTGGTGTTGACGCACCACTCGCGCACCGCGCCCGCGGGCAGGCCGGCCTGCGGCGTCGGGCCGAGCATGGTCAGCACCTCGCGCATGACCAGGACGCCCGGCGCGACGAAGTCCGCCTGCCCCTGCGCGGGGTCGAGGATCGCCATCGCGTTGCGCCCGTTGCCGGTGCCCACGCCGAAGTAGTTGTTGTACTTGGACACCACGAGATACGAGGACGGACCCACGTACTGCGGCACCATCGCCGCCGGCGCGAACGACACGGTCTGGTCCCAGCCGAACGAGCCCGAAAGCTTCGCCTGCGTGAGTGTTGCATCGTAGTGCAGCAGCCAGCCGCGGAAATTGTGCGCGGGCGCGTTGCTCTCGAGCACGCCGAAGTAGACGTCCCCGTCGGGCGCCACCGAAGGCGAAGCGCTGCTGTTGTCGTTGACCCAGCCCGGCGCACCCGTGGGGTCGCGCAGGTCGACCGCGGCGCGGGTGGCGAGCGTGCGCGCATCGAGCGCGAGCAGCATGCCGGTCGCGCGCGCGGGGGGCGCCACCGTCGTGTTCACCGCCACGTACAGGACCGAGCGGTCGCGCGACACCGAGGGGGCGCTGTTGGTCGCGACCTTGGTCATGGCCGGGTTGCCGGAGGCTGCGCGCGCGCCGACCCAGGTGCCGGTGCCGTCGGGTGCGATGCGCGCGATGCCGCTCGCGAGGCCGGCCGGCGTGGGGCCGGCCACGATGAAGCCGAAGAACACGTTGCCGTCGGCATCGACGGTGAGCGGCGTGTTGACGATCACCGTGTTGTCGTAGGTCGTGCGCGCGGCGTCGTACGCCTCGCGGCCATAGAAGACTGCGAAGCCCACGGGCCCCGTCGCCGCGTCGACGTTGTCGCGGAAGTACACCTTGCCGCCTGCGCCGGGAAAATACACGCGGTCGTTGGAGGTCAGCGCGACGTTGTAACTCGGGACCCAGTCGTGGACCGGCAGCACGTAGTCGGTCGGCTCGGTCCACAGGAGCGCGCCGTTGCCGCCGGCGCGCGCTTCCAGGCGAAAGCTGCGGTCGCGGTTGAGCTTCACCGGCACCAGCACGGTGTTGCGCGCGCTGATCACGGGCGAGCCGTAGTGGATGTGCAGCACGTTGCCCGCGAGGTACGGCGGCACGAGGTCGACCGGCGCCTGCCACACGATGCGCGACAGCGGTTGCGTGGCGACGGCACCCTGCGCGGCGTGCTGCGCGTCGCGCCCGAAGTTCGGCCACGCGGGACCGTTGACTTCCGGCGGCGGGGGCGGCTCCGGTGCGCTGCCGCCGTCGCCGCCGCCGCCGCAGCCAGCGAGGGCGATGCAAAGCGCGAGGAGGAGACGGCGTACCAGTGCCATGGCGGGCATCCGGAATTGCGGGGTGAGCGATTCTACTTCGGCGTGACGAGCGGTGAGGGGTCGCCGCTGCCGCAGCCGGGAAGCCACGCGGCCATCAGTCCTTCAGCCGCTCCGCCGCCTCCAGCAGCACGCGCCGTGCGTCCTCGCGGCCCTGTCCCGAGAGCTTGCGCTGGTCGAGGATCAGCAGCAATCCCTCCGCCTCCTGGCGGATGACGCGTCCTGCCGCGCCGTCGTGCAAGCCGACGACGCGATGCGTGCGCACCGGCTTGGCAAAGCCCTTCACCGTGATCGTGCCGGTCTCCTCGGTGATCACGTCGTCCTTCACCAGCGCCTGCGTCTCGTGCGCGAGCAGGATGCCCCCAAGGTCGGCGTGCTGCTGCAGGCGCGCCGCCAGGTTCACTTCGTTGCCGATGATCGTGTAGTCGACGCGCTCGCTGCTGCCGAAGTTGCCGACCGTGCAAAAGCCGGTGTTGATGCCGATGCGAAGCTGGAACACGTGCTCCTGTCCGCGCTCGCGCCATTGGGCCTGCAGGTCGCGCATGCGCTGTTGCATCGCGACCGCCATGCGCACGCACGCAACGGCGTCCTCGCGCGGGCCGCGCGTTTCGGGGTCGCCGAAGAACAGCATGATGGCGTCGCCGATGAACTTGTCGATGGTGGCGCCGTACTCCGTCGCGATCGCCGACATCTCGCGCAGGTACTGGTTCAAAAGGCTCGTGAGCTCCTCCGACTCCAGCATGTCGGTGGTCTCGGTGAAGCCCGCGATGTCGGAGAAGAAGATGGTGAGCTTCTTGCGCTGCGCCGCGACCTCCACCGTCTGCGCGCCGCTGAAGATCGAGCGGTAGACCTGGGGCGCGAGGTACTTGGAGAGCTTGGACGACAGCGATTCCAGCATGCGGTTCTTCTCGCCCACTTCCCGGTTCGCCTGCTCGGCGGCGGCGACCGCGTCGCGCAGCGCGGACTCCGCGGCCTTGAGCTCGCTCACGTCGGTCATCACCGTCACGGTGCCGCCGTCGGCGGCGCGCCGCCGCGCGATGCGGTACACCCGCCCGTCCGGGGCGCGGTCCTCGAACGCCTTGCCCGAAGGGTGGCGCAGGCTTTCCACGCGCCGTGCGACCTCCTTGTCCACGTCGACCTCGCCGTAGTAGCCGTTCTCGGCGAGGTAGCGCAGGAACGCGGGGTAGGGCCGTCCCGGCTGCAGCAGCTCGCGCGGCACGGGATACCAGCCGGCGAACTGACCGTTGCACATCACGATGTTGAGGTCGCGATCGGTGTAGGCGAGGGCACCCGGCATGTTGTCGAGCGCCGCGTGCAGCACCGCTTCGCGCTGCGCGAGCGCTTCCTGCGCGCGCTTGAAGTCGGTGACGTCGGTGATGACGGTGACGGTGCCGCCGCCCTCGGCCCGCCGGCGCAGGATGCGATAGACATGGCCATCCGGCGTCACGTCCTCGAACGCCTGGCCCGTCGGGTTGCGCAGGCTTTGCACGCGCCGGTCCACCAGCGCATCGACGTCGCCTTCCCCGTAGTAGCCGTGCAGGGCGAGGTAGCGCAGGAACGCGGGATAAGGGCGGCCCGGCTCCAGCAGCTCCTTCGGCACCGGGTACATGTCGGTGAAGCGCTCGTTGCGCAGCACGATCGTGCCGTCGGCATCGGTATACGCGAGTGCGCCCGGCATGCTGGCGAGCGCGACCGCGAGCTCGGCTTCCTTCCTCGCCGCGAGACGCTCGGCCTCTTTGCGCGCCGTGATGTCCGCGTACATGAGCACGAGGCCGTCGTGCACGATCGGCGTGACCTGGACGTGCAGGATGCGTCCCTCGGGTGTAGTGTGTTCGCGCGACCAGTAGTCGCCGCCACGCAGGCGGTCAAGGCGGGACAGCGCGAGCGCCTCGATATCGCCGGCGCCGTAATCGCCGCGGCGCGCGTTGTACCGGAAGAGCTCGACCAGCGCGGTCCCGGGCTTCACCAGCGACGTCGGGTAGCCGCGCAGCGTGCGGAACGCCTGGTTGCTGGTGACGAGGTGTTGCTCGCGGTCGAAGATGCCGAAGCCGAACGCGAGCGTGTCGAGCCCGGCGCGCAGGAGCTGCGCCGTCCGGTCGCGGGCGATCGTTGGTGTGTGCACGGGCGCTCCCTTCCCCAAGGGAGCGGCCATCATGCGCCTGATGAGGGTGTCAGTTCAAATCCCGGCGACGTTCTCGCGCCACTCGCGTTCTTTGAGCGCGACGTACTCGGCGGCGGGCATTTCCACGAGCTGGGTGGGATAGCGCTCGGTAAGGGCAGCCATGCGCTGGAGCCGTTGCCGCGGGCGGTCGCCGGCGGGCGCGTCGCGGGTTTCGAGCCATGCGTCGAGGGCGAGGAAATTGCGCATGGCGTTGCGCTCTACGATGCCGCGCACGCCGCCGATCCACTCGGGCGTGCCGTCGGCGCGGCGGCCGACCACGGTGAACCCCGCCTTGCCGTTGCCGGCGGTGGCGAGATAGCCGGCCGTAGCGAGGCGGCTGCCGACGGACGGGCGAAACGCGTAGCGCAGCGCGACGAACGTGCGTTCGCCGATGGGAGTTGCTTCGAGCACCAGCGCGTAATCGCGGGTGCCGAGAGGGCCGCTGTCCGCGGCCAGTTCGATGCGCAGGTAGTCGGGCCGCTGTGTGGCCACGCGGAAGCCGTAGCGCAGCGCGTAGGCACGGTCGAGCGACTCGTAGGCCTTGCGGCCGCTCCACACGGTCACGGCGTCGCCCCGGGCCGCGCATCCTTTGACGTTGATGTGCAGCACGATCACGTCGCACCACGCGGCCGGCTGCGTCATGCGCCGCGCGAGCGCCGGGAACGGATGCGCGAGCACGCCGTGGACCTGGCCGTGCATGACGCCGGCGGTCTCGCCCGAATCCACCGCCAGCGGACGGTGGAACGGCGAAGC
>JADLEZ010000305.1 GCA_020845855.1 Burkholderiales bacterium | reverse complement strand
GCGTGATCGTGGACGACTGAGTTACCATACCGGTGTTGTTCTTGCGTGACCGTGATCGTCCACGATCACACTGAAACGGCGTCCGCGATCAGCCCGAAACGGGCGTCCACGATCGCTGAAATGCGCAAAGGAGGGCGCGAAGCGCATCGCGATCGTGTTTGGGCCGCAGGACGGGTCGGTGTCGCAGCGGTTGGTCTACGACGCCGGCAGCGAGGCGCACTACCTCAAGTACGACGGGTTGTACTTCTTCGGGTTCGCGATCGAGCCGAACGCGCGGGCGATGATCGAGGACGAGCGCAAGCTCCGCATCCCCGCCAGCTACGTCGCCGTGACGCCCGACGTCGCGATGTCGGACCTGCTCAAGACCACGCGGTCGTCCGAGATCTTCTCCGTCACCGGTCTGCCTGACTTCGAAGTTCGGCGCGCGAAGAAGAAGGGACCGGAAGGGCAGGTCCTGTACGAAGTCGAACTCGCCGGCCTCGACGTCTTCGACCCGCAGTCGCTCGAGACCGAGTCGGTCGGCGGCGAGAACGTGCCCTGCTGGATGCTCGACTCGGACTACAACGGGATGAGCTTCTGCGCGACGCAGGTGTTCTTCCCCAAGACGAGCGCCTGGGACAACCTGCAGCGCTCGCTCAAGGCGACCTTCGACGACTCCGTCTGGTCGCACCTGTCCGGCACGGTCAGCGAGCCCTTCGCCCTCGGCGAGAAGCGCCGCGTCGCGGTCAAGGTGATCGACGAGCGCGGCAACGAGCTGCTGCGGGTGAAAGACGTGACGGCCTGATCGCCATGGCGCAGCAGATCAACGCGGTCGGCAACCCGATCATCAACAGCCCCTATGAAGAGCCGCGCGCGCACTGGCACATCGAGGAGGGGAAACAACCCGAGAAACGCGAGGGGCGTCGGCCGGCGAGCTACTTCCTGCGCGTGCCGGAGCGCGCCGCGCGGGGAAAGCGCGCGTCGGGCGAGCCCGATCTTTTCCCCGAGGACGTCAAGGGATCGGAGTACACGCTCGATCTCGCCAACCTCCTTCGCCAGCGCGTGCAGGAGTGGCGCGACCGCGATTGGCAGGGCGCCACCCGTGTTACGCGCGAGTTAATCGACCTGTGGCGTGCGAAGGATCGCGCGCAGCCGCTCTTCTACGCGCAGATCGAGGCGGTGGAGGCGGTGATCTTCCTCGTCGAGGGACCGGCCGACCTGAAGCAGGGCATCCAGGTGCCGCTGGACGAGCCGGGCGAGGCGGCGAAGGAGCGGGGCTACCGGGCGTTCCTGCGCTACGCGCTCAAGATGGCCACCGGCTCGGGCAAGACGACCGTGATGGGCATGCTGGCCGCCTGGTCGATCCTGAACAAGGTCGCGAACCCTCAGGCGCCCGAGTACTCCGACACGGTGCTGATCCTGTGTCCGAACATCACCATCCGCGACCGGTTGCAGGAACTGTCCCCGGAGCGCGACGAGATCTCGCTCTACCGCACGCGCGAGCTGGTACCGCCGCACCGGATGACCGACCTTCGGCGCGGCGAGGTGTTCGTGACCAACTGGCACAACCTCGAGCGGCGCGAGCTGGGCGACGTGAACGGCCAGTCGGCGCGCGTGGTGAAGCGCGGCATCCCCACCGAGACGATCCGCACGATCAAGGTGACGGCGACGGTTTCCGCGGCCGAGGTGCGCCGGCAGGCCACGCTGGGCGCCTTCGAAATCCTGCATGTCGAGAACAAGCGCGATGGCACCGCAAAGGAGTTCAAGGTCCGCGAGACGCGCTGGTTCGAGAGCGACGCGGCGTACCTGAAGCGCATTCTCGGCGGCCGGAAGGGCCGGAGCTCGGCGATCCTCGTCATGAACGACGAGGCGCACCATGCCTACCGTCGCGGCAAGGACGACGAGACCGACCGTTACGCGATCGACGACTCCAGCATCGAAGCGAACGACCGCGAGGCTACCGTCTGGATCGAGGGGCTGGACCGGATCAACAAGGCGCTCGGCGGACGCGGGAACGGTATCCGTCTGTGCGTGGACCTGTCGGCGACGCCGTTCTACATCCAGGGCAGCGGCAACGAGGTCGGGCGACCGTTCCCCTGGGTGGTGTCCGACTTCAGCCTGCTCGAGGCCATCGAGGCGGGCTTGGTCAAGGTGCCACAGCTTCCCACTGAGGACGGTTCCGGGGACGAGGTGCCGCGCTACTTCAACGTCTGGCGCTGGGTACAGAAGTTGGCGCAGGACGCCGGGCATATCGGCCCGGTGACGGTGACCGAGGTGATGCGTTACGCCACGGCGCCGATCGTGACGCTGGCAGCGAGCTGGCGCGAGACGCTGGCGACGTGGACCAAACACTTCGCCGAAGGCAACCGGCGATTCGATGTGCCCCCGGTGTTCATCATCGTCTGCCGCGACACGACGATCGCCAAGGCGATGTACGAGTGGCTGGCAGAGGGCGATTCCCAGTACGGCGTGGGCGTGCCCGAGTTCCGCAACGCGCCCGGGCGCGAGATGACCATCCGCATCGACAGCAAGGTGGGCGAGGACAGCGCGGCCGGCGGCTCGCAGGACGAGTCGCGGCGCCTGCGCTTCGTGCTCGAGTCGATCGGCAGGACCGAATGGCCGGGCCGGAAGGTCCCTGAGGACTACGCCGCGCTGGTCGAGAAGAATAACCGCAAGGCGCTCGAGGATGAGGAGAGCGGGCTGGTCGTGCTCAATCCCGACGTGCCGCCCGGGCGCGACGTGCGCTGCATCATCTCCGTGGCGATGCTGTCGGAGGGTTGGGATGCCACGACGGTGACGCACGTGGTCGGGTTGCGGCAGTTCGGGTCGCAGTTGCTGTGCGAGCAGGTGGTCGGGCGCGCGCTGCGGCGAACGTCGTATGCCGTCGACGAGACGACCGGACTTTTCAGGGAAGAGACCGCGCAGGTCTTCGGCGTGCCGTTCGAACTGATCCCGTTCAAGGTCGAGGGCGGGAAGCCGCAGCCGCCGTCGCCGCCGGCGAACCACGTCTACGCCGAGGAGGAACGAGCGAAGTACGAAATCAGCTTCCCGATCGTCGAGGGCTACCAGGATCCCGGCATTGTCGAGGTGAAGGTGAACTGGGACCGCGTGGGGAACCTGCCGATCGGCCCGGACCGCGTGCCGGACGACGTGCTGCTGCGCGGCCTGACGACGCAGGACGGACGGCTGATCGCCTACGGTCCGGGATCAGCCGTGCGAGTCAACCTCGAGGCTTGGCGCAAGGGTGTGCGGCTGCAGCAGGTCGCCTTCGAGCTCGCGCGGACACTGACCAAGGCGTGGCAGGACAATCGCGGCGACGCCATTCCCACGCACCGCCTGTTCCCGCAGATGCTGGATGCGGCAACGACGTTCATCGACGAGCACGTGGACGTCGGCGCGGGTGGAGCCAAGCAGGATCTCGCGATCAATCCCTATTTCGGCGAGGCGGTCGCCATGCTCTCTTACGCCATGGAGCCCGTCGACCGGGGCGGAGAAAGCAGCGAGCGGGCAGTGCTGGCTCAAGGCCACGCCGCCACCCGCTCGACCCGTCACGTGGACTTCCGCACCGGCAAGGACCTGCACGAATTCGACAAGTGCCACCTGAACGCGGCGGTGTTCGACTCCGATTGGGAGCGGCAGGCGGCTGAACTATTGGATGCCCACCGTTCGGTGGAGGCGTGGGTCAAGAACGACCGGCTCGGGTTGGTCGTGCCCTATCGCGAGAACGGCACGGCGCGGAAGTACCTGCCGGACTTCGTGGTGAGCCTTGGCGGTGATCGTTGGCTGTTGCTCGAGATCAAGGGACAGGCCGGGACTGCGGCCGTGAAGAAGGCTGCGGCGGAGCGTTGGTGTCGTGGTGTGAACAACGACGGGCGGTTCGGAGCGTGGAGTTACCTGATCTGCTTTGACGTCCGTACACTCGGGGAGCACCTCGATCGGATCTTGGCTACTGCATCTGGCCTGCCAACTGGGCGGCGCTGATGAGGCTGGGCGCGCTGCATCAAGAGATGCGACCCCGACCGGACCTCGTTATGCCGCTTCGCAAGAAGATTCCCTCGATCCTAGTCTCTCGTTGCTTGACGGTAAGGAGAGTTCGCCGTTCATCGCGAAATGCTTTGATTCGATCGGAGAGCTCGCCGTCCTTTGCATCAAGTTGTACGAGTTGGCGGCACACCTCTTCAAGCGCAATCTTCCACGCTCCGAGTTGCGCAGGTGACACTGCCTCTGAGAAGAAACCACGGAGTCCCGTGTGCTTGCGGATGGAGGCACTCAGCTCATCCCGCTTACTGCGCAATGCCGTAGCAAGCCTGTAACCGGTAACTGACCGGCGTTGTTGCTTACCCGCTGAATCGGTGCAAGTCGGAGCGCAGCGGGTTGGCGGCGAAGTTCTGCTTCCACAGCCGCGGCGTCAGCTCGGCCACCCGCGCCGCCGGGTGCTGCCCCACACGCTGGAGAACGTCGACGAGGTAGGTATAAGGATCGATGCCGTGCAGACGGCAGGTCACCAGCAGGCTCTGCACGATGCCGACATGCTTCGCGCCGAGCTCGGTCCAGCAGAATAGCCAAGCCCGCCGTCCCATCGGAATCGCACGCAACGCCCGCTCGAGGTGATTGGTGTCGATCGGAACATCGGGATCGTTGAGAAAGACTTCCAGCCCGGCTCGTCGTTCGCGCCCATAGGCCAGCGCCTTGGTCAACGGGTTGCTCGGCAACAGGCCCTGGCGTTCGAACTGTCGATCAACCCAGTCGAAGAAGGCGTCCACGATCGGCTTGGCGTGCAGCACTCGGTGCAGCCGCTTGTCTTCGCCGGCGAGCTTGCGCTCGCGGATCGCGGCTTCGACCGCGTACAGCGCGCGAATTTGTTCGAGCGCCTCGCCGCTCGCCTGCGGCTCGACCGGTTGCGCCTCGAAGAAGCCCCGCCGTAGGTGCGCCCAGCATTGGGCGTGGGTGACGCCGGTCTTCGCCGCGTATTGCCGGTAGGCGCTGTAGCCGTCGGTCAACAACACCGACCCTTGCGCCGGGCTCAGGCCCAGCGCGCGATAGACGTGTTCGGCCGCGCGCGTGGCAAACCACGGAAAGCACACCTCGTCGGCCTCGCCGTACACCGGCCAGTAGTAGGTAGCCTTCATCTTGCCGGGGCCGGCGCGGCCCGCCTTGATCGGCGTCTCGTCCATCGCCTTGACCCGCCCAGCGCGGATCGATTCGAACTGCGCCTCATAGATCGGCGCGAGCAAGCCCGCACCTTGCTGCGCGAGCTGGGTCAGCCACGGGCGGCTCACCGTGATCCCGGCGTCGGTCAGCCGCTGGTGCTGCCGATACAGCGGCAGGTGGTAGCCGATCTTGTCCAGCAGTAACCCCGCGACGAAGCTGACATCGGCGCGACTGCCCTCGATCACCCCCGTCGGTGCCGGCGGACAGTGCAGCGTCTGGGTGTCGCGGCGCTTGATCAGCGGCCGCACATACTTCAGCACCACATAGCAGCCCGGACGTTGCGCCAGGCGCAAGCTCACCTTCTCGCCGATCACCTCGAATTGATCCGCCGCCAACCCCTCGACCTCGGGATTGGGTAGCCTGATGGTTTCGATCGGAACCCGCGACTCGTCGAAGAACGGGATCGATTCCGCGTCGGCGTTGCTGGTCGCATCAACGCGGCCCACGCGCCGGGTGTGCGCGGCCACCGTCTTGCGTGGCTCGGGCGCGACCGGCAAGGCGGTGATCAGCTCGCCCAAGTGCAGCTGCCGGGCATCCGGCGGCACGATCAAGCGCTCGCTCTTCGAGCCGAACAACTGTCGCTTGAACCACTCCAGCTGATGCTGCAGCGAGGCTATCGTCTGGGTCTGCGCGGCGACCAGCTCGACCAACTGCGCGCCGCTCAGTGTCGACAGCTCATCGGCACTCGGTGCGCGGGTCGCGGTGGCGTACGACATGCGGCGATTCTATCGCCGGCGTCATGTGCGATGACGAAAGCGGTCGGCTATCGTGTCGAAATCGCTTGCGTTGTTGCGCCGGTACAATACCTTCGAGCAGCAACTTCAAACCGGTCCAATCCATCTCACGCGTACGCGCCGCACGCCAGTCGCTGAGAAAGCGGCCGCGCTCCAAGCGCTTTGACCAGACACAAAAACCGGTGCGATCGAAGTAAAGGACTTTCAGTTGCGTGGCGCGGCGGCTGATGAACACGAACAGCTCGCCGCTCAGCGGATCCTGTCGAAGTTCTTGCCGGGTCAGCGCATACAAGCCGTCGAACGACTTGCGCATGTCCACCGGCTGGCCGTACAGGTGCACCCGGATCTGACCCTCGGGGAAGAACATCAGCCGCGCACCAGATGCAGCGTCACGCCAGCGCCAAGGTCGAGCCGCAGCTCGAAGCGCTCCGACGGCGCGCGCGGCCCGTTCAGCGTGCCGAGATCAACAAAGGGTGTGGGCGGCGTTGCGCCATTACGCTTCACCGACGGCGGCGCCGGCTCGGGCCTGGCCAGTCGCGATCGCCAGCGGTTGAAGCTCCAGATGCTGAT